>NZ_JBAQXC010000348.1:0-3501 GCF_049299235.1 Rhodococcus sp. (in: high G+C Gram-positive bacteria)
TCCTCGTGCGCAATGCCGTACCGGTCGAGGAGCATTCCGATCGCCTCGGCTTGGTCGCGGCGGAATCGCTCGGAGTAGTCGGCGAGGAGAGCGCGCAGCGCGGGCCGGTGCCGCGACATCGCCATGAGCAGATCCATCAACTCAGGGCGGTCCGGCAGCGATGACATCGAACTACGACGATGATTCGCCTTCGTCGACGGGTGTGCTGTCGGCCAATTGTCACGAAGGTCGATTTGAAGGCTGATTCGATCTTTGTCAATATTGAAATATGTCGATACAACCTGGCCGTGGCGCCGAGTCTTGCTGCGCCCCGTTGATGCGGGAACCGCTCACTGAGGACTGGGCCGGTGACCTGGCTCGGATGTTCAAAGCGATCGGCGATCCGGTGCGACTGCGAATGCTGAGCCTGATCGCCAGTCACGAGGGCGGCGAGAGCTGCGTGTGCGACATCTCCCCGGCGTTCGACCTGTCTCAGCCGACGATCTCGCACCATCTCAAGGTGCTGCGGGAATCCGGCCTGCTGGACTGCGAGCGCCGCGGTACCTGGGTGTACTACCGGGTAGTTCCGTCCGCGCTGGCGCAGTTGTCGGCGATCCTGTCGTCGGAATCGGATGTCGTCGACGGCTCGGCGTGCCTGCCCGCCGACACGGTAGTCGTGGAGGTGTCGGCGTGAGCGGGACCGCGACCACCACGGAGCATCCGGCCGTCGTCGCGAAACTCTCGACTCTCGACCGGTACCTGCCGGTGTGGATCGGCATCGCGATGGTCGCCGGCCTATTGCTCGGGCGGATGATCCCCGGCCTCGGCGACGTCCTGTCCGCGGTCGAGATCGACGGCATCTCGCTGCCGATCGCCCTCGGCCTGCTGATCATGATGTATCCGGTGCTCGCGAAGGTCCGCTACGACCGCCTCGCCACCGTCACCGGCGACCGCAAGCTCCTCGCCGGGTCCCTCGTCCTGAACTGGGTTCTCGGCCCGGCCCTGATGTTCGCGTTGGCGTGGATCTTCCTGCCGGATCTTCCCGAGTACCGGACCGGCCTGATCATCGTCGGTCTCGCCCGCTGCATCGCCATGGTCATCATCTGGAACGACCTCGCCTGCGGAGACCGCGAAGCCGCCGCCGTCCTGGTCGCGATCAACTCGGTGTTCCAGGTGATCATGTTCGCCGTCCTCGGCTGGTTCTACCTCTCGGTGCTGCCCGGTTGGCTCGGGCTCGAGCAGACCACCATCGACACCTCGCCGTGGCAGATCGCCACATCGGTGCTCATCTTCCTCGGCATCCCGTTGCTCGCCGGCTACCTGACCCGTCGCTACGGCGAAAAGGCCAAGGGCCGTGAGTGGTACGAACAGAAGGTCCTGCCGCGGATCGGCCCGTGGGCCCTGTACGGGCTGCTGTTCACGATCGTGATCCTGTTCGCCCTGCAGGGGGAGCAGATCACCTCCAACCCGGTGGATGTGGTGCGGATCGCGATCCCGCTGCTGGTGTACTTCGCGGTGATGTGGGGCGGCGGCTACGCACTCGGCGCAGCAATGCGCCTCGGGTACGAGCGCACCACCACACTCGCGTTCACCGCCGCGGGCAACAACTTCGAACTCGCCATCGCCGTCGCGATCGCCACCTACGGGGCCACCTCCGGACAGGCCCTCGCCGGGGTCGTCGGGCCACTGATCGAGGTCCCCGTCCTCGTCGGACTCGTCTACGTCTCGCTCTCTCTGCGCAACCGCTTCACCCCTGCCACCACCTGACCGGCCCCTTCCTGTCCGACCCTCGTGTCCGACCCTCGTGTCCGAAAGGGATTGTGCATGTCCACCACCCCGAGTGTGCTGTTCGTCTGCGTCCACAACGCCGGCCGATCCCAGATGGCCGCGGGTTTCCTCACCGCGCTGGCCGGTGACCGGATCGAGGTCCGCTCCGCCGGCTCAGCGCCCGCCGACCAGGTCAACCCGGCCGCCGTCGAGGCGATGGCGGAGATCGGCATCGACATCTCCGCGCAGAACCCGAAGATCCTCACCGTCGACGCGGTGCAGGCTTCCGACGTGGTGATCACCATGGGCTGCGGCGACACCTGCCCGATCTTCCTGGGCAAGTCCTACCGTGACTGGGTCCTCGAGGACCCCGCCGGGCGCGGCGTCGAGGCGGTCCGCCCGATCCGCGACGAGATCAAGACCAAGGTCGAGGCACTGATCGCCGAGCTCACCACCCAACCTGCCACCCGTGTCCGCGACGACATCGCAGGCAAGTGAGCACGAGCCCGCGGTCGTGACGACGGGGTCGGCCGCCCGCGGGCGGCCGACCCGTGTCTGCACGGCTGGTCAGCAGCAGGACGTGGCGGCAGTCGCCTTCTCGCCGTCGGCCGCGGTGCCGCAGCACACGTCGCCCTCGGCGGTGGCTGGGTCGACCTCGTGCTGCGGGCTCGATCCGAATGTCTCGGAGTCGGCGAGGACGGTGTAGACCTCCCACTTCTCGCCGGCTGGGCCGGTGACCCACACCTTGTCCTGGGTGGCGAAGCAACAGGTGGTGCCGATCTCCTCATCGGTGAACAGACCCTCGCCGGTCAGGCGGGCGATCTCGGAGTTGACCTTCTCGCTCGATTCCACCTCGACACCGAGGTGGTTGATGGTGCCGCCCTGTCCAGGATTCTCGAGGAGCACCAGTTTCAGTGGGGGGTCGACGATGGCGAAGTTCGCGTAGCCGGGCTCGAGCTTGGCCGGTTCGGTTCCGAACAGTTTCGTGTAGAACGTGACCGCTTCCTGCAGGTCGTCGACGTTGAGTGCGAGCTGGGCGCGTGACATGACAGCCTCCATGTATTTGATGTATGTCGAATTGCTGATATCTCCAGGATGCCACCTTTTCGACATATGTCAATAAAGTGGGTAGGATCGATCTCATGCCCAAGACGCTGCCTGTCGTCGATGTCTCCGCGCCCATCTGCTGCGCCCCGGTCTCGGCCGGGCCGATGACCGACGAGGCCGCGCTCGAGGTAGCCCTGCGCCTGAAGGCTCTGGCCGATCCGGCCCGGATCAAGCTCATGTCGATCCTGCTCACCGCCGACGAGGGCGAGGTATGCACCTGCGATCTCGCCACCGGCGTCGACCTTGCCGAATCGACAGTCAGCCACCACCTCGGCCAACTCCGCAAGGCCGGCATGGTCGTCTCCGAACGCCGCGGCATGAACGTCTTCCACCGCGCCCACGTCGACGCCCTCGACGCGCTTCGAGTCGTCCTGAATCCGAACTGCTGCAGTTAGACCGAGTTTTCACACAGCAGAACTGCCACGGAAGGCCGATCGAGCAGGTTCACGCAACGCTGCGGTCGCCGCCACCGACGGCGCCGAGGTCGCGGTGCTGGAACGTACCAGTGGCTGGGGCGGTGCTACCCGTCACCGCCGTGGTCGACCCCACTCCCCCTCGATCGCGACGAGCCACCGCTCGACGCGATCGAGGGTTTCGGCGTGGCCGAGGGTCAAACCGAGCGCATCCTCCATCACGATGACGCGGGAG
>NZ_JBAQXC010000349.1:0-2536 GCF_049299235.1 Rhodococcus sp. (in: high G+C Gram-positive bacteria)
CCCTTTCACATCGGGGCCGCGGCGATCGCCGGTTGGAGCGCCTACCTGCGGGGTTTCGCCCGGCGCGGCGCCCAACCCGTCGACATCGTCGACGACACCGCCGCCCTCATGAATGCGCTCACCGACCGCGGCCGCCCCGCGTGGGCGCATCCGTGGCCCGTCGTCCGACAGTGGCCGCTGGCACTGCTGCGCGACTGCACCATCACATCCCCACCGGGCACCGAGACAGTGCCGACCCTGCTGCTGCCCCCGCAGGCGGGCACCGCATCGTGCATCGTCGACCACTCTCCCGAACGCAGCCAGGTCACCGCACTGCACGCCGGTGGACTCACCCGAGTGCACTGCCTGGACTGGCTGCCCGCCACGGACGACACCGACGGCGACTCCATCGACGAACACCTCGCCGTCGTCGCCGCAGCGGTCGCCCACCTCGGCGGGCGCGTCAACCTGATCGGCGACAGCCAGGGCGGCTGGCTCGCCACCGTATACGCGGCGCTGCACCCCGACAGCGTGCACACCCTGACCGTGGCGGGCGCCCCGATCGACTTCCATGCCGACCGTCCGGGACTCGACCTGCTCGCCCACCTGCCACTCGGGGCGGGCTCCGCGCTCGCAACCCTGATCTACAACACCGGCCACGTGTTCGGGCTGCACCTCACCGATCCGGTCGGCGAGGTCCAGCGCGCGATGACCCTGCTCGCCGAACTCGACGACCCCGACGAAATCGCGCGGATCACCGCCGGTCGCCGCTGGTTCGCGTGGCGCCAGCCGATGCCCAGCGCGTTCCGGGACTGGATCGTCGAGCACCTCGTCGTCGGCAACGACCTGGCCCGCGGCGAACTGGTGGTCGACGATCGGCGCGTCGACCTCACCGCCATCGACTGCCCGGTGACCCTCCTCGCCGGCACCGGCGACCTGCTGGCGCCGCCCGCACAGGTGCACGCGCTGGCGCGACTCGTCGGCACCGACCCCGAGCAGATCACCGCGCACACCGTCGACGACGGGCACATCGGTCTCTTCATCGGACGCCGGGTCCTCACGGAACTGTGGACACCGATCGCGTCGGCCGTCGCGGCAGTGCCCCGATGAACCGCCTGCGGGCCGCCGCCCTCACCCTCGGCCTCGCGGCATCGATCCTGGTGCACCCGACGACGGCGACTGCAACACCGAACGAATCTGCGCCCACCGAATTCCTGTGGGGCGTCTCGTCGTCGGGATTCCAGTCGGAGGGGTCGTCCCCGGACAGCAACTGGTCCCGATACTCCGCATCGGGACGCACCCACGATCCGATCGGCACCGCCGTCGACTTCCGGCACCGGTACCGGGAGGACATCGCTCGCGCCGCCGACCTCGGCATCGACGTGTTCCGGTTCTCCGTCGAATGGGCGCGGGTCCAACCCCGCCCGGACCACTGGGACGAATCGGAGTTCGCGTACTACGACGACGTGGTCGCCGCGATCCGCGAACACGGCATGCGGCCGATGATCACGCTCGATCACTGGGTGTATCCCGGGTGGATCGCCGACCGCGGCGGCTGGGCGGACCCCGGCACGGTCGCGGCATGGCTGGCCAACGCCGAACGCGTGGTCGCGCGGTATGCCGGCGTCGGTGCCCTGTGGGTGACAATCAACGAGCCGACGATCTACGTGCAGAAGGAACTCACCTTCGGCGGGCTGGCACCCGACGATGCGCCGCTCATGTTCGACCGGCTCGTCGACGCGCATCGCGGCGCCTACACGCTGATCCACCGGCTCGATCCGGGCGCGAACGTCACCTCGAACGTCGCCTACATTCCCGGCGCACAACCCCATCTGGACGCGCTGTTCCTCGATCGCGTCCGCGACCACCTGGACTTCGTCGGCATCGACTACTACTACGGGGTGGCGCCCGGCAATCTCACCGCGATCCACGCCGCGTTCGACGACTTCGCCGCCGTCGTCCCGCATCCACGCGGCCTGTACGACGCGGTGATGGACTACACCCGGCGATATCCCGGCATGCCGCTGTACATCGTCGAGAACGGCATGCCCACCGCCGACGGGGCGCCGCGCGGCGACGGCTGGACCCGCTCCCGGCACCTGCGCGAACACATCGCGGCCGTGACCCTGGCGATGGACGACGGCGCCCCGGTCTTCGGATACAACTATTGGTCGCTGACCGACAACTACGAATGGGGCTCCTACACACCACGATTCGGCCTCTACACCGTCGACGTCCGCACCGATCCGACACTGACGAGGCACCCCACCGACGGGGTCGCCGCCTACCGCGACATCATCGGCGGCACGTCGTAGATGCCGCACTGCAGTACGGTCGTGCGGTGACCTGGCAGATGTGGTTGGCGTTCCTCGGCGCGGCGTGGGTGATCAGTCTGTCCCCCGGCGCGGGCGCCGTCGCGTCGATGTCCTCGGGTCTGACGCACGGACTGCGGCGCGGCTACTGGAACATTCTCGGTCTGCAACTGGGATTGCTGCTGCAGATCGGGATCGTCGCCGCCGGCGTCGGTGCGATCCTGGCCCGGTCGTCGATCGCGTTC
>NZ_JBAQXC010000350.1:0-17945 GCF_049299235.1 Rhodococcus sp. (in: high G+C Gram-positive bacteria)
ACGCCGAGTCCGAACGGTTCGCGTCGCTGGAGCTGGAGCTGTCGGAGAAGGATCCGCGGTTCGCCATGTCGGTGCTGCCTTTCGCTCATCGGGTGTGTCGGGGATAGGAGCGGCCGAGAACCCGGAAGGTTCCGGCAGCGCACCGACTTTTTTCGCAGGGAGCGTCGACGAATCAGGAAAGTGCAGGTCGAGGTGGTGCAGTCGGAAGAAAATGTGATCTGGATAACAAAAAATGAACCGGCCTTGCATGCGGATTCCAGCAGGCGAACCCGATCGTCGAATGATCTGCACCACGCGGGAACATTTCGAGGGTTCCGCGCATCGAACCTGAAGAGTGAATGCAACCGCATTCACCGCGTACGACTGCACCAGGGTGTTCGGGACTCTGCACATTCAGGGTCCGGACGGGCATCGGAAAGGGGGAGTGATGACCGACGAACCGGACCCGTCGCTGTGGGAGTTGCTCGGTCTGGACCGGAACGACACGATCGCAGAGTTGCCGGGCGGACTGTGGGAGCGCATCCTCGACGTTGCCACGGACCCGGACACACCGGACGCCGACGCGGGTCTGATTCCCGACGACGACATCGACACCGGTGGCATCGGACACGACGCCGAACTCGACGATGAACTCGAGCCGCTGCCGTTCGGTGACGACACCGACCTCGATCCCCACGACGGTTCGATCACCGCAGACGGCGTCGGGCACGACGATTTCGGGCACGAGGAGTTCGATCCGGGGGACGACGTATCGTTCGGCCCGGATGATTCCGGATCGGGAAGCGACGACGATCTGGCCTTCTGACGGACGGCCCCGAAATTCACTGGAATCGACCGGAACGTCTGTGGTCTTCTGGGTCGGTCGGTCGGTCGGTCGGTCGACCGCACCGGAAGGAACCGATGTCGCGCGCCCACATCGCTATGGTCAGCATTCCCGCACCCGGCCACGTCAACCCCAGTCTCGAGATAATCCGGGAACTCGTCGCGCGCGGTCACCGCGTCACCTACGCGAACGACGTTTCGATGGCTCCGGTGATCGAGGCGACCGGGGCGGAATTCCGTCCCTACCTCTCGTCGCTGCCCGGGGTGAACCGCGGCGAGACCGATCCGGGTGACCAGCCGGAGGCGTCGTGGGAAGGCGACATGATCGATCAGCTCACCCTGTTCCAGAAGGACTACGAGTCGATGCTTCCGCAGTTGCGGGCGATCTACGGCGACGACCAGCCGGACGTGTTCCTCTACGACATCGCCGGCGGTCCGGCTCGTATCCTCGCCGAGGAGTGGGGCGTTTCCATCGTCCAACTGTCGCCGACCTACGTCGCCTGGGACGGGTACGAGCAGGACATGGAACCGGTCCTGGCTTCGATGCGGTCCGAACCGAAGGGTATCGCCTATCGGGAAAGGCAGCAGAAGTTCCTGCAGGACAATGGCATAACCATGGATCCGGATGCTTTCTTCGGACGTCCACCCCGTGCCGTGGTACTCATCGCGAAGTCGATGCAACCCAATGCGGACCGGGTGAACGAGGACGTCTACACCTTCACCGGACCCGCACTGCCGGTCGACCGCGCATCCGACGGTGCCTGGACGCCTCCTGCCGGGGCGGTGAAGGTACTACTCGTCTCCCTCGGTACGGCGTTCACCGCCCGGGCCGATTTCTACCGCCGCTGCGTCGAGGCCTTCGGTGATCTCGACGGCTGGCATGTGGTGCTGCAGATCGGCACCCAGGTGGACGTCGCCGACCTCGGATCCGTGCCCGGCAACGTCGAGGTACACCGCTGGGTGCCGCAATTCGACATCTTGCGCGACGCCGACGCCTTCCTCACCCACGCGGGCATGGGCGGGTCGAGCGAAGGCATGGTCACCGGAACGCCCATGATTGCGGCACCGCAGGCGGTCGACCAGTTCGAGAACGCCGATGCGTTGGTCGCGGCCGGAGTAGCGGTGCGCGTCGACAGTGACACGGTGACCGTCGACGAATTGCGCGACGCGCTCCGGGTCGTCGATGCACCCGAAGTTCGATCGCGCAGTGCGGAACTCGCCGACGAGTTGCGAGCCGCGGGTGGGGTGGCGACCGCCGTCGACATCATCGAGGGCTTTCTCCCGCCGGTTCGGGCCCCGGCTCACTGAGCTGTCGTCGCTCATCCGATATGACGCCGGTAGCGGCGCAGCGCGTAGATCGCCGCGCCGACAGCGACCACGGCGATCCCGGTCAGCACGGCCTGTCCGGGCAGCGTCGATCCAAGCACCACACATCCGGCCATCCCGAGTATCGGGACGGTCCGCGCCGGTCGTCCCTCTGCCGGGGTGAGTGTCCACGCGGCGGCGTTGGCGATGGCGTAGTAGAGCAGCACCCCGAAGGAGGAAAATCCGATCGCGGCTCGGACGTCGACGAAGGCGGCGGCGACCGCCACGATCATCCCGACGGCGAGTTCGGCCCGGTACGGGACCGCGAACCGGGGGTGTACGGCGGCCAGCGCGTGCGGCAGGTGGCGGTCACGGGCCATCGCCATCGTGGTGCGAGAGACGCCCAGGATCAACGCCAGTAGTGATCCCAGCGCGGCCACCACCGCCCCGACGCGCACGACCGGCTCCAGCCAGTCGGCACCGGCGGTTCGTACCATCACCGACAAGGGCGCATTCGCCTCGGCCAGTCCCCGCGGGCCCAGCACCAGCAGTGCTGCGACAGCGACCACCGCGTACACGAGCAGGGTTATGCCCAAGGCGAGCGGGATCGCCCGCGGGATCGTGCGGGCCGGGTCGCGTACCTCTTCACCGAGGGTGGCGATGCGCGCGTAGCCGGCGAATGCGAAGAACAACAATCCTGCTGCCTGCAGCACCCCGCTCACGGTGATGTCGGATCCGAACTCCAACCGGGTAGCCTCGGCTGCACCGGAGGTGAATGCCGAGACCGCCACCGCGGCGAGTACGGCGAGCACCAGCGCGACGATCACCCGAGTCACGATCGCCGACTTCTGTATTCCGCGGTAGTTGACGACGGTCAACGCCACCACCGCCGCCACCGCTACCGCATGTGCGTGGTCAGGCCAGGCGTAGATACCGACGGTCAATGCCATTGCCGCACAGGAGGCGGTCTTGCCGACCATGAAACTCCACCCCGCCAGATATCCCCAGAATGGCCCGAGTCGTTCACGGCCGTACACATAGGTGCCGCCGGAGGCCGGGTATCGAGCCGCCAGCCGCGCCGACGAGGTCGCGTTGCAGTAGGCCACCATCGCGGCCACCGCGAGCCCCAGCAGCAACCCCGACCCCGCCGCCTGCGCCGCTGGGGCCAGTGCCGCGAAGATCCCGGCCCCGATCATCGACCCGAGCCCGATCAGCACCGCATCGGTGACCCCCAGGGTGCGCCGCATGCCACCCGTCACGATCCCCGTCCCACCTGCCGAGACACTGTCCGACACCACAACTCCTGTCGATGTTCACCCTCGGATGACGACGTCTCGAGCTGTCGGTGATCATCCCACGTGCGGGCGATGCCGGCTCCGCGCTCCGGGCCGAACGAGGTTCGAACAACCGGTGCGTCACCGGCGATTTCCCGTCTCCTGGACCGTTGGGGTGCAAAGATGACGTCGCCCGAACTGCAACGGCCGCGAGGAGTGACAGGTGGAGCCCATTGTCGAGACAACGCGGGGTCGGGTACGTGGCGAAACCAGGGCGGGGATATCCGTGTTCAAGGGTATTCCGTACGCGGCTCCGCCATTCGGGGATCTGCGATTCGCAGCGCCGGAGCCCGCGCAGCCGTGGGACGGGGTCCGCGACGCACTCGACTTCGGTCCGACTGCTCCACACCCGGCATATGCGTCGCCGCTCGACCGGATGTTGCCGGACCCGGAGATTCCCGGCGACGGGATCCTCAACCTGAACGTCTGGACGCCGAACCTCGAGATGTCGCTGCCGGTGCTCGTGTGGATCCACGGCGGCGCGTTCGTCAACGGCAGCAGCGCGGTGCAGGTCTACGACGGTTCCGCGTTCGCGCGCGACGGCGTCGTATTCGTGTCGATCAACTACCGACTCGGTGCGGAAGGCTTCGCGTTCTTGGAGGGCGCACCGGCCAACCGGGGCCTGCTCGATCAGGTCGCGGCGCTGTTCTGGGTGCGCGACAACATCGCCGCGTTCGGCGGCAACCCGGACCTGGTGACCATCGCCGGCGAGTCCGCGGGGGCGATGAGCGTGATGTCGCTGCTCGCGATGCCTGCCGCAGACGGCCTGTTCCGGCGTGCCGTCGCGCAGAGCGGCGCCGGTCATTCGGTGATGTCTCTCGGCACAGCGCAGCGGATTGCCGCGGCGCTGGCGGAATCGCTCGGCGTCGAGCCGACTCGGGACGGGTTCTCCGACATCGACGTCGCCGACCTGGTCGCGGCGCAGGCATCCCTGGCCCGCCGGATTCTCGCTCAGCCCGACCCGCAGCAATGGGGCGAGGTGGCGGCGGACTCGATGCCGTTCGAACCGTGTGTGGACGGGACGGTGCTGCCGGGGCGTCCCATCGACCGGATCGTGGCGGGCGCGTCGGCAGACGTCGACGTCCTGATCGGAACGAACGTCGACGAATACAGCCTGTTTCTCGTGCCGAGCGGAGCCGATCAAGGTATCGATGACGACACGCTGCGAATGATGGTCGAGGCGTACGGACTCGACGTGGACACGGCCCTCGCCGCCTACCGTGGCTCGCGGCCGGGCGCGTCACCGGGTCAATTGTTGTCCGCGGTGCTCGGCGACTGGATGTTCCTGATCCCGGCGATCCGTGTCGCGGAAGCTCGCGCCGTGCAGCTCCTCTCCACGTTCGTGTATCGGTTCGAGTGGCCGTCGAGTCTGTTCGAGGGCAGGCTGGGGGCGACTCATTCGCTCGAGTTGGGTTTCACCTTCGACAACCTCGACGTCGAGGGTGTGGAGTTGCTGACCGGTCCGCATCCACCCCAGGTTTTGGCGGACGACATGCACCGGGCATGGGTGTCGTTCGTGACCACGGGGCGTCCGGGCTGGAATCCGTACGGCGAGGATCGCATCGTGATGTGTTTCGGTGCGGAATCCGGCCAACTCGAGGACCCGGGTGCCGACATTCGGATGCTGTGGGACGCGATCCGGTAGGGAGAACGCGATCCGATAGGCCATACCCGCCCGGTCGAGCCCCCAAAACTACGTGTGACTCACTTCATGAAACAAGTGATTCCGTCGTCGCCTGTCCACCTGTTACCGTATCGATACCGCTGACCGCAGCTGATTCAATCGCTGCGGTCAGTTGTTATTTGTGGGCAATGTTCCCGGGATCAACTCGTCGAACGCGGTCTCGTGACCCGGTGGTTTCATTGATGGGGAACGGTTTCCTTGATGGGGAACGTCGAGGTTTCGTCGACGACCGCTCGCAAGACCGAACTGCCGGCCGCGACCCCCCGACGCAAGCCTCGACGCGAACAACGCATCGACGTCGGTCGGGACGGAGGCACACGCAGATGTCCACCGGAACACGAATCGGGCTCGTCGTCGCAGGCGGGGGAGCAAAAGGCGCCTACGAGGCGGGTGCGTTGTCCGTCCTCCTGCCGTGGATGGTGGACCGGGGGACCCGCCCCTCCGTCCTGGTGGGTACCAGCGCAGGAGCGCTGAATGTTGTCGCCCTCGGCGGGCTCGCTCACCTCGACGCACGCGAGGCGACCGAATTCCTTGTCGACACCTGGGGAACTGTCCGGCCGAGCGACGTTTTCGGTTTGACCAGTGGAATCGGAACCGGTCTCCGCTACGCCGGACAACTCGCAGGGCTGTCCGTGCGAATCCCGAGCCTGCTCGATCCGCGACGTCTCCGCACCAAACTCGCCCAGCAATTGCCGCTGGAACAGTTGCACCGAAACATCGACGAGGGACTTGTCGATGCGGTCGCGGTCACGACGACGTCGGTCACGACCGGCGGAACAGTCGTCTTCCTCGAGTCCAACGACGCCGTCGACGTGCCACCCGACGACCCGGCCCGAAACATCACCTACGTTCGTACCGAACTCACCGTCGATCATGTGCTGGCATCCGCCGCCGTTCCGCTGCTGTTCCGGCCGGTCCGGATCAGTCAGCCGTCCTGCTGGCGCGGTTGGTACATCGACGGTGGACTGCGGCTCAACGCCCCGCTCGTCCCCGCCGTGGAGCTCGGTTGCAGAACGCTCGGTGTCGTTGCCACGCAACCACTGTCGTCGCAAACGCCCAGGCCACCCACCGGCCGCGCATCCGAACTCGCAGCGCCGCTTCCGGACGGGCCACCTCCCGACGTGTATGCGATTGCCGCACTGGCGCTGCGCAACCTCCTCGCCGACCGAATGGTCGAAGACATTCGACTGCTCGGCTCACACCGACACGGCGAGAACGCGGTCGACATCGTGTTCGCAGGCCCGCCCGAACATCGGAAGGCGGAGATCGCAGAACTCGCCGACCGGGTGTTCCGACGCTACGGATACACCAGGGCCGTGCGTAGTCCCGAACTGTGGATGCTGACCAGGCTGATCGGCGGTGCGCCCGAGGATCACGGAAATCTGTTGAGCTACCTCTTCTTCGACTCCGAATTCACCACGCGGGCAGCCGCTCTCGGTGCGGACCATGCGGCCGAGCACATGAATGTGATCGGTGACCGCGGGCGCGACGAATCGCGATGAGAAACTCGCTCGGAATATTTCAGATCCCGGTTGTCGAGCGCGGGTACACGGCGTCGACGTCGGTCAAGATGTTGACCAGATACGGACCGTTCGCGGCGAACGCCCGATCCAGCGCCGCCCCGATCTGTCGGGGATTCCGAACCACTTCACCGCCCGCACCCAGCGCGGTCGCCACCTCGTCGTAGCGCGTGCCCGGAGCGAGATCCGCCGCGACATCGTATCCGTACAACAGTTGCATCGGGCCCTTCTCGAGACCCCACGCGGAGTTGTTGCCCACCACGATCACCACCGGCAGCCGATGCCGGACGAGGGTGTCGATGTCCATCAACGACATGCCGGCAGCACCGTCGCCGAGCAACAGCACCACCTGACTCGACGGGTGTGCGACGCGCGCGGCGATGGCGGCGCCCAACCCGGCACCGAGGCACCCGTACGGGCCGGGATCGAGCCACCGGCCGGGCCGCGACGGTTCGACGAATTTTCCTGCGAACGAGACGAAATCACCGCCGTCACCGATGACGACGGCGTCGTCGGCCAGGCGTGGCAGCAACTCCCCGTAGATGCGGGCGGGGTGGATGGGATCCGAATCGGCACCGAGTAACTCGCGCTCGCGGGCCGTGACGGCGACGACCTCGTCGCGCAGCCGGCGCACCCAGTCACCGGTGTCGGGCCGGACGGGCAACGCGGTGACGATTCCGTCGAGGCACGCGGTGAGGTCGCCGGACACCGAACCGGTGAGCGCGGCGTGCGCCGACACCTGGCCGGGGCTGTCGGCGATGTGCACGACCTGCGCGGCGGGCGAGCCGTCGCGGCCACCGAACCGGCCGTAGCCGAGCCGGAAGTCCAACGGGGTGCCGACGACGATTGCCAGGTCGCAGGTGCCGACGGCGGTACCACGTGCCTTGGTCGCCAGCAGCGGATGCCCGCCGGGAACGATGCCGCGGCCCATACCGTTGGTGATCGCCGGGACTCGCAGTTCTTCGACGAACCGCAATGCGGCGGCCTCCGCCCCGTCCGACCACACATCGGTGCCGAACACCACGATCGGTCGTGAGGCCCGTGCGAGGAGGCCTGCGATCTCGGTGAGTGCGGTCCGATCCGGTTCGATTCGCACATGCTGTGCGGGGATAGGATTCGGTATGGTTGTGCGACTGAACAATTCGTCCATCGGAATGTCGACGAACGTCGGTCCGCGATGCGACGAGCCTGCCGCGCGGAAGGCCGCATCCACGACGGGCGCGATCCGGTCGACGGTGCGCGCGGTTTCGGAGAGTTTCGTGACGGTGCTCAGCAGAGGCGGCTGATCGAGTTCCTGCAGACTGCCCGTGCCCCACCGGGCGTTGGGTGCCCGACCACCGAGCACCACCAGCGGCGATCCGGAGAAGTGCGCCTGCGTGACGGCACTGACCCCGTTCGTGACACCGGGCCCCGCGGTGAGCACTGCGAGACCCGGACGACGTTCCAGTTTCCCGGTGGCCTCGGCCGCGAACACGGCCGTCTGCTCGTGCCGCACGTCGACCAACCGCATCCGCGATTCGCCCTTGACGACGGCGTCGTACAACGGGAACACATGTGCGCCGGAGAGGGTGAACATCGTCCGGGCGCCGTGGGCGTGGGCTATCGCCGCGGCGAGATCACCGCCGTGCCCTTCGATGTCCGAGGCCATGCGGGAAGGCTACGGGCGCATCCGGCATGGTGCGGCCGATTCGGCGGACTCGATGCTCCTGTGGCGATCAGTGATCATCTGAGGACGCGGAAGTTCCTGAAGTATTCGTCGTCGCTCTCGTGCTGTTGCGCTTCGGCGTCTCGCTTCCGCGCCGCGGCCGATGCAGCGACGGGGGTATCGAGGACTTGTGTCACTTGCCGGATCCGCGGATCGTCGGCGAGTTCGGCACGAATGTCCCGCGCTTGCTCGGTGGCATCGGCATACGCGCGGGAGTGCGCGGCCGCGACCGCGTCTGCGAGTGTTCCCGGATCCAGTTGCTGTGCCGAGTGGGGGATGTCGAGGGTCAGAATGGCGCCGGACGCCGAGACCGTGATCGCGACGCCGTGCACGATGGAGCGACCGGTAATCCGCTCGACGTCGTTCTGGATACGGCGAACCTTCACCGAGAATTCTTCGGGCAATGTCATCTGAATCTCCTTACCAACCCGGATATGCGGGCTGTGTGATCGGCGGTACTTCAGTCAGGGTACGAAGCGCCGGTCTCGGTTGAACCGGGTTCGACCTGATGCCCCCGTTCTTGGCAGCGACCGGATCAACTCGGCGTCTGCCGCGCAGTCCGGGTTTCCCGTCTTGACGGTGGGTGCTTCGACCCGCCCGTCGTCGAGAGCCGTGAACCCGGCCACGTCGACATAGCCGCGGCCACCTGACTGTCACTCTGCCGATGCGCGAACGCCACAAACGTCGCGTCCGTGGGCGCGCCGGCCCGAGTGAGCGCGGCGCCCGACGAGGGGCCTGCCAGCGCTGCCGTGGCCGAGTCGAACGCGGCCCCCGGCTTCAGCTCATAGACGATGTCCGATTCTCCCAACACCCGGTATGCCATCGTGCGCAACGCGTCCAGGTCGACCTGCACAACACTCACCGCATCCTCCGATATCCGTCGGCCGCGAAAACCGGACCCGTCGGGTTGGACGCAGCAGCGCACGGATCGGTTCCATGCGGATTGCAGCAGGTCGTGGCCTCAACTCCTCCTCGATGACGCTGATCTGTTGCGCGACGAGCGCGAGATCGGTGACTGGACGGCGTCGATAGCCGGCGCCGAGGCTTCCCGCTGAGCGGGATGAGGTCGTGAGTGTGACCGCCGACACGTTTACGTTCGGGTCAACGTCGGATTCGGCGGGTTTGCGCACGTCCGTGGAACGTCTCCGCATGCGCGTGTCTTGCGAAGGATTGAGTTGATGTCACGTAAATTGGTTGTCGCACTTGGCCTCACCGCGGCATTGCTGACGGGATGCAGCGGGGCCACCACCTCCACGTCGGCCGACGCGGATCCGAATGCCACGTTCCACTACGCCACGGTGTACGGCACATCATCGTTCGATCCGCACAAGACCAAGATCACCAGCGATGCGACGATGCTGAACCTCGTCTACGACCGCCTGGTGCACCGCGACAAGGATGCCAACCCGGTTCCAGGGCTTGCCGAGTCCTGGGAGATCGAGGATGGCCGACTGACATTGCACCTGCGGGACGGCGTCGCCTTCGTCGATGGCACCCCCTTCGATTCCGCCGTGGTCAAGGCCAACCTCGACCGGGCGAAGGAGTCCGACTCGGTGACTGCGTCGATGCTGTCCGTCCTGGCCGGTGTCGAGACCCCGGACCCCCGGACCGCGGTCCTCGCGCTGTCCGGCCCCGGCGCTCAACTGGTGCTGACACTGTCCGACCTGCCCGGAATGATGATCAACCCGAACGCTTTCGGGACGCCGGAGAAGGACGCGGCCCTGGCCCTCGCCCCCGCCGGGACCGGACGCTACACCGTGGCGCGATCGCAGCCCGGCGCCGAATACGAGTTCGTGGCCCGCGAGGGCTACTGGGACCCGCAGGCAGTGAAGTCGACCCGATTCGTGTGGACGGTGATGACCGACCCGCAGACCCGGCTGAACGGTGTCGCGTCGGGTGAACTGTCCGCGTCGATCACGACACCGCTGACGATCGATGCCGCGGAGCAGCAGGGGCTGACCGTTGAAGCCCCGATCCGGATGGACCACATGGCCATCAACTTCAATCGCACCCGCGGCGAGTTCGCGAAACTCGAGGTGCGGCAGGCGCTCTCGTACGCGATCGACCGACAGGCCATCGCCGACGCGGCGATGGAAGGACACGCCGAGCCCGCGACTCAGAACTTCCCGAAGCAGTACTTCGCGCACGCCGCTGCTCTCGACGGCGCGTACCCGTACGATCCGGAGAAGGCCAGGCAGCTACTCGCCCACGCCGGCCTGCCGAACGGCTTCGCCTTCACCGCGATCCTGCTGAACCTGCCGGAGAATCAACTCGTCGCGCAGATCGCGCAGCAGCAACTCGCGCAGGTCGGGATCGACATGCAGTTGCGTCCGCTGCCCCCGTCCGACGCGTCGCCCACCTTCAATCGTGGTGACGCCGATGCGATCGTCACCACGTTCACCGGACGCGCCGACCCGTCGATCCTGCTGACTACGTTGTACGGTGCCGAGTCACCGCAGAATCCCTCGCGCGGGAACGCTCCCGGCTTCCAAGAGGCACTCGATGCGGCCAACTCGGAGTCCGACCTCGCAGCACGCGGCGAGAAGATCGGCGCGGTGTCGACGATCGTCAGCGACAATGCCCTGGCCCTGCCACTGGTGTTCTTCGCCCTCGGCTCCACGCTCGACGACCGCGTGGTCGGCTACGAGCCCAACCTGCTGATCGACGAGTGGCGCGGCGTCGGCCTCACGGCCGAGTAGTCGTCCGGTCCTCCCTTCCGCCCCTCCACGACCGAAGGATGCTTGTGTTCCCACGAAGACTGACGGCCGCGCTCGCGGTGACTGCCGCCCTCGTCACTGGTTGTGGCGGGGCGGATTCCGGAGGAGCTTACGACGCGGACGTGGACCCGGCTGCGACGCTGCGCTACGCCACCACGTACGGGGCGTCGTCCTTCGACCCCCACAAGACGACGATCACCAGCGATTCGACGATGCTGAACCTGGTGTACGACCGCCTTGTCCACCGGGACATCGACGGGAACCCGGTGCCGGGACTGGCCGAGTCGTGGGAGTTCGCCGCCGACGGATCTGCGCTGACCCTGACTCTGCGGAACGGCGTCACTTTCTCCGACGGCGCCGCGGTCGACTCGGCAGCGGTCAAGGCGAATCTCGAACGAGCGCTGGCACCAGATTCGATCACTGCGTCGATGCTCGCCGGCGTCGCCGCCATCGACACCCCCGATCCGCAGACCGTGGTGCTGGCGCTGAACGGCCCCGGTGCACAACTGGTCCTCACGCTGTCGGATCTTCCCGGAATGATGGTCAGCCCCAACGCGTTCGGTACCCCGGAGAAGGACGCGGCGCTGGTGCTCACCCCGGTCGGTGCCGGGCGGTACACGGTGGTGAAGGCGCAACCCGGAGCGGACTATCAGTACACGTCACGGCAGGGTTACTGGGATCCGGAGGTGGTACGGGCCACGAACTTCCAGTGGACCGTGATGACCGACCCACAGACCAGGGTGGGTGGGGTGGCCTCCGATCAGCTCGACGCCGCGATCGCGACACCGCAGTCCATCGATTCGGCGATCGGGCAGGGGCTGACCGCGCCCGTCCAGACAAGCCTGAACAACTACGTTCTCAACCTGAACCGGACACGGAGCGAGTTCGGCAAGGTCGAGGTGCGCCGCGCTCTCGCGCACGCCGTGGACCGGGATGCCATCGTCGCGTCCGCGCTGGAGGGCCACGGTGAGGCGGCGAGCCAGAACTTCCCCAAGGGCTACTTCGCGCACGACGACGCGCTCGACGGGCAATATCCGTTCGACCCGTCGGTGGCGAAGTCGTTGCTGCTCGATGCTGGTGTTCCCGAAGGCTTTTCGTTCGTGGTCGGGGTGTCGAACCTGCCGGAGAACACGATGATCGGGCAGATCATGCAGGAGCAGTTGGCGAAGGTCGGCATCACCATGGAGATCCGGTCGATGACGCCGACCGACCTCAACCCCGCGTTCAATCGGGGTGAGCTCGACGCGATCCTCACCACCCTCGTCGGCCGGGCCGACCCGTCGCTGTTGCTCACGTCGTTCTACGGGCAGGCGTCGGCGCAGAATCCGTCCCACGACGACATCCCCGGATTCCGGGCGGCGATGGACGCCGCGAATCGGGCGACCGACGCAGAGCAGCGCGCCGCGCTGCTCGGTGATGTCAACGAGGTGCTCATGGGGCAGGCGGCGATGCTGCCGATCGCGTTCGCGCAGCTCGGGGCGATCACGTCGAACCGTCTCGTCGGGTACGAACCCAACCGGATCGTCGACGAGTGGCGTGGGGTCGGCGTCGCGACGAATTGACGAACCCACCGCCGGAACAACGTACACAGCCACGTCAGAAGGGGAGGAAGCCATGTCTCGCAGAATGATCGCGGCAATCGGGTTGACCGCTGCATTGCTTGCCGGGTGTGCCGGGACGGAGGACACGGGGGCCGCGGGCACGTCATCGACAGCGACGGATCCGTCCGCCACATTCCGGTACGCAACGACGTACGGGACGTCCTCGTTCGATCCGCACAAGACCAAGGTCGCGCAGGACAACATCCTGCTCGCACAGGTCTACGATCGGCTGGTGCACCGCGACCAGGACGCGAATCCCACACCTGGACTGGCGGAGTCGTGGGAGTTCGCGCCCGACGGATCCACGCTGACGTTCCACCTCCGGGACGGGGTGGTGTTCCAGGACGGGACGCCGTTCGACTCCGCCGCGGTCAAGGCGAACCTCCAGCGTGCCCAGGAACCGGACTCCATCACCACCACCATGCTGGCGCCGATCACCCGGATCGACACACCCGATCCGCGGACGGTGGTCCTCGCGCTCAGCGGTCCGGGTGCGCAATTGGTACTGACGCTGTCGGACCTGCCGGGGATGATGGTCAGCCCCAATGCATTCGGTACTCCGGAGAAGGACGCCGCACTGGTTCTGAACCCCGTCGGGACGGGCCGGTACACGGTGGCCAAGTCCACCCCGGGCGCTGAATACGACTTCGCATCGTGGGACGGCTACTGGGACCGAGCATCGGTGAAGGCCGACCACTTCGTGTGGACGGTGATGACCGACCCCCAGACTCGACTGAACGCCCTGGCGTCCGACCAGATGGACGTGGCCATCGCGACCCCGCTCATCATCGACCCGGCACGTCAGCAGGGGCTCGAAGCCGAGGTGCAGACCAGCCTCAACCACTATGTGCTGCACTTCAACCGGACACGCAGTGAGTTCGGTAAAGTCGATGTCCGGCGCGCCGTGACCCGCGCGATCGACCGCGAGGTCATCACCGAGACGGCACTCGAGGGACACGGCGAGGCGGCGTCCCAGAACTTCCCGTCCGGCTACTTCTCCTACAACGAAGGCCTCGCGGACCAGTATCCGTACGACGAACAGGCGGCGAAAGACCAGCTCACTCGAGCGGGGCTGCCGAACGGCTTCTCGTTCACAGCCGGTGTGATGAACCTCCCCGAGAACCAGCTGATCGCGCAGATCGTGCAGGAACAGCTCGCGAAGATCGGTGTTCGCATGGAGATCCGCATCATGACACCGCAGGAAATGTCGCCGGTATTCAACCGCGGCGAGCTGGATGCCATCCTGACCACCGTCGTCGGGCGCGCCGACCCGTCACTCCTGCTGACCACCTACTATTCGGCGACCTCACCGCAGAACCCGTCCAAGGATACGATTCCCGGATTCCAAGAGGCGATCGACGCCGCGAACCGGGAGGTCGACCCGGAGCGTCGGGGAGAGCGGATCGCAGAGGCGTCCGCCGCTGTGATGGATCAGGCACCCATGGTGCCGCTGGCCTTCGCGGACCTCGGCGGCATCGTCACCGACCGGGTCGTCGGCTACCAGCCGTACCGCGCCATGGACGAATGGGGCGGTGTCGGGATTGCCGCGGCGCAGTAGTCAGCGGACAGCGAGGAGGACCGAATCATGTTACGCCTGATATCTAGTCGTCTGGTGGCGGTGATTCCGCTACTGCTGATCGCCACCGCAATCACCTTCAGCCTGGTATTCCTGATTCCGGGCGATCCCGCGCACCGGATCGCCGGTGAATCGGCGACGCCCGAGCAGGTGGAACTGGTCCGGCAGCAACTGGGCCTTGATCAGCCGGTCGTCGTGCAGTACGTGCATTTCCTGACCGGCTTGCTGCAGGGCGATCTCGGCACCAGCTTCACGTACAAGGCGCCGGTGCTCGACATGATCGTCGACCGGATCCCGGTCACGCTGTCGTTGGCGGTGGTTTCGGTGCTGGTCGCCCTCGTGATCGGGATCCCCGCCGGCATCATCGGCGGCAGCCGGCCCGGTAGTTGGCAGGATCGGGTCAGCAGCGTCGGATCCACCCTCGGCGTCGCCACCCCGAACTTCGTGCTCGCACTGCTGCTGGTCCTGCTGTTCTCGATGAGCTTGAAGATGTTGCCCGCCACCGGCTATGCACCACTGAGCAAAGGCCTGTGGCCGTGGCTGTCGCATCTACTGCTGCCCGCCGTCGCGCTCGGCGTGGCGGCGGCCGCGGAGATCGCCCGACAGTTGCGTAGTTCGATGATCGACGTGATGCAACAGGATTACGTCCGCACTGCGACCGCCAAGGGACTCCCGCGCCGCACAGTCCTGGTCAAACACGCGCTGAAGAACGCTTTCATCCCGACGGCAACCGTGCTCGGCATGCAGATCGCGTTTCTTCTCGGCGGGACCGCGGTCATCGAGTCGGTGTTCGGGCTCAAGGGACTCGGCGACTTCGCGGTGCAGGCCGTGCTGTCCGGGGACCTGCCCGCAATTCAGGGCGTCGTCATCTTCGGTGTCCTCGCCACCGTCGTCATGAGCCTCGTGGTGGACATCTCCTATGGCTACCTCAATCCGAAGACCAGGAGGGCGGCATGACTGCACTGGACGAATCCTCCTCGGTGTCGGCGGAATCCGTCTCGGACGCCGTGGAGTCACCGCGCCGACGGTTCCTCCGCCGGTTCCGGGGCCGCCGGGCGGCGCTGATCTCGGCGGTGTTCCTGCTCGTCATCACCGTGGTCGGTCTGCTCGCGCCGCTGATTGCGCCGCACGACCCGCTGGTTCAAGACCTGACAGCCCGACGGCTGCCGCCGCTGAGCGACGGCTATCTCCTCGGCACCGACAACCTAGGCCGGGACACCCTGTCCCGGTTGATGTACGGGATGCGGGTTGCAGTATCGGCGGCCGCGATCTCGGTGTCGGTCGGGTTGGTGATCGGGGTGGTCCCGGCGTTGGTCGCCGGGTTCCTCGGGAAGCGTTGGGATGCGGTGATCTCCCGTATCGCCGACGCGTTCCTGAGTTTTCCGCCGCTGCTGCTGGCGATGGCGATCGTCGGCGTCATGGGACCGAACCTGACGAACGCCATGATTGCCATCGGTATCGTGTTCGCGCCGCGCTTCTACCGGGTCGTGCGAGGGGCGGTGATCGCGGTCCGGGAGGATACGTTCATCGAGGCGTCCCGCAGCATCGGCACCCCGACGGGCCGGATCATCCGTACCCACGTGCTGCCGCACATCTTTTCGCCGCTGATCGTCCAGGTCAGCCTCGCGTGCGGGTTCGCGATGCTGGCGGAATCGTCGTTGAGTTTCCTCGGCCTCGGTGTGCAGCCACCGGACCCGAGTTGGGGACGGATGCTCGCCGAGGGGCGCGAGGCGTGGAACTACACGCCGTGGCCGGTGCTGATTCCGGCGATCGCGATCATCCTGGCCGTGCTGGCCTGCAACACCCTCGGTGACGGCATCCGCGATTCTGTCGGACGCGAGAACAGGAGCGAGCGATGAGTGAGACACCGTTGCTGTCAGTGCAAGGCCTCGGGGTCGAGTTCCTCACCCGGAGCGGGTGGACCCCGGTGTTGCAGGACGTCTCGTTCGACGTTCGGGCCGGCGACCTCGTTGGGCTGGTGGGGGAGTCGGGGTCCGGCAAGAGCGTCACCTGCGGCACGGTGCTGCGCCTGCTGCCGCAACGTCAGTCCCGGATCACCGGAGGGCGGATCCTGTTCCAGGGCAAAGACCTTCTCGCGGCCTCAGAACGGGAGCTGGGCGCGGTGCGGGGCAACGACATCGCGATGATCTTTCAGGAACCGATGACGAGCCTGAACCCGGTGTTCACCGTCGGGGATCAGATCTCGGAGGTGGTGCGCCGCCATCGCGGGGTGGGGCGCAAGCAGGCGCTCGCCCGCGCCGTCGAGGTCCTCGACCTGGTCGGGATCCCGAATGCGGCGCGGCGTGTCACGGAGTATCCGCACGAGTTCTCCGGGGGTATGCGCCAGCGGGTGATGATCGCCATGGCACTCGCCTGCGAACCGAAGCTGCTGATCGCCGATGAGCCGACCACGGCACTCGACGTGACTATCCAGGCGCAGGTGCTCGACCTGATCCGCGACATGGCAACGCAATTCGATATGGGCGTGCTGTTCGTAACCCACGACCTCGGCGTTGTTGCGGAGTTGTGCACCGAGGTGGTGGTGATGTACGCGGGTCAGGTCGTCGAGCGGGCCCGCACCGTCGACCTGTACGACGTACCTCGCCACCCGTACACGGAGGGCCTGCTCAAGTCGGTGCCGTCGATCGACGGCAGGGTGGACCTGCACACCATCCCCGGCTCGCCCCCGATCCCGGGGTCGATCACGACCGGTTGCCGGTTCGCGCCCAGGTGTGAGTATCGGGAATCCGAGTGCAACAGCATTATTCAACTCGACGACCTGGGCGGACACCGGCAGACGCGGTGTGCGCGGGCGGCGGAATTGGTCCTGGAGGGATGCTCGTGACCGTCGACCTGCAGAAGCGTTCGGAGAGCCCGCTGCTCAGCGTGCGGGGCCTGGCCGTCGAATTTCGGAGTGGCTCCGCGCTGTTCGGCGGTAAGCGAACCGTGCGGGCCGTCAACGACGTCAGCTTCGACATCCGGGCCGGCGAGACGTTCGCGCTCGTGGGGGAGTCGGGCTCCGGGAAGTCGACCACGGCGCGGGGAATCCTGCGTCTCGTGGACATCGCCGCAGGCACCGTCACTCTCGACGGCGTCGACGTGACCGCGCTGTCGCGCACCGATCTCCGGACCGCGCGGCGGAACATGCAGATGGTGTTCCAGGATCCGTACTCATCGCTCGACTCGGCGCGCACCGTCGGCGAAGCGATCGCCGAACCGCTCGAGGTGCACACGGATCTCGACGCGCGGGCCCGTCGGCAACGGGTCGGGGACCTTCTCGAACAGGTCGGGCTTCGACGCGATCACGCGCAGCGGTATCCGTACGAGTTCTCCGGCGGTCAGCGTCAGCGGATCGCGATTGCCCGGGCGATCGCGGTCGAACCGAAGTTGATCGTCGCGGATGAGGCCGTCAGTGCGCTCGATGTGTCCACCCAGAATCAGGTGATCGGACTGCTCGAGCGGTTGTCGCGCGAACTGGGTGTCGCATACCTGTTCATTGCGCACGACCTCGCGGTGGTGCGGCACATCGCGCAGACGACGGCGGTGATGTATCTGGGCCGGATCGTGGAGTGGGGCCCTTCGGAGCGGCTGTTCACCGACCCCGCACATCCGTACACGAAGGCGCTGCTGTCGGCGGTGCCGGTGCCGAACCCACGCCGGCAGCGCGGCCGGGACCGGATC
>NZ_JBAQXC010000351.1:0-2651 GCF_049299235.1 Rhodococcus sp. (in: high G+C Gram-positive bacteria)
ATATGCATCTGCCGGAGTTGCGTGCCGCGCTCGACCGGGAGGCGATGGTGGTGCACACTGATCAGGTGAACGCTGCCTGAGTTTCACGGGGCCGCTGCTGAAGTTCCACGAACTTCGGGACATCCTCTGGTCGGTGGCGGTAGGGCACAACCGCAACGCCGCCGGTGTCGAACCGGGCCGCCGGTAGCCTCGGCGGAGTGCAGACCGACCGAGCCCACCTGGCCGCCCGCATCCGCGAAGCGCACCGGTTTCCCTCGTTCACCACCGGCGCCGTCGACGACGTCACGAGCACGGTGGTGGCCGAAGCGCTCGCGACCGAGAACGTCACCTTCACGGTCACGATCACTGCCTGTCGGTTCGCGGTCGGTCCGGGCCGGTGGGATCCGGCCGCTGCCGGGACCGTCGTGACGGTGACCGTCGCAAGCTGTGACACCGCCTCCGGCGCCCGCCGGCACGTGGATCTGGCGGAGCCGGAGGCGTGGGTGCGGGCTGTGTTCGCCGAGTTCGACGACGACCAGCGGATCTATCTGCTCGGCAGCATCGATCCGGACACCGGGCGCTCGGCGCGTGGCCTGTTCGCCTACCGGGCCTACTTCTACGAGGATGGGACGCCGATCGGTGTGCCCGCGCAACTGGTCGATACGCCCCACTACTGGATCGGCGCTCTGCACTGAGCGGAACGGTCGCGGCCGGGGTCGGGGTCGATTCGGGGCTTCCGCCGGTAGACCGTGAAGCTCGAGTTCTTCGGGGTGGGCGACGTACTCGGTCTCGCCGATCGGTTCGGACAGATCCCACGGCCGCACTGTGTGATCGGCGCCGGCGCCGGCCACCCCCGGTGCAGTCCGGATCGAAAGACCACCCCGGACACCGAATCGGTGTGTCCGGTGGCCGGTGAGCGGATACGTCAGGAGTTGTGCCGGTGAGGTGCCGTCGGCACGCGGCGGCACCGGTCGATCGCGGCCTGAGCGAGAGCCCGGGCCGTGTCCGCGGCCGCGTGCCCGGTCTCGCGGTCGAGTTCGATTGTTGCCGAGGGGGAGTCGAGTCCGGGGAAGGTGATGACCGGATACCAGCGCCCGTCTCGTTCCAGGGCTGATGGGGTCGCCGCCGCCGGGTTGATCAGGATCGTGCCGTCCGCGTAGTCGACGGCCACTGCGGTCTGCGCGGTGATGCCGAGCTGGTCGCCGCGGCGGGTGCCGATCAGGGCGGCCGCCGTGGCGGGCAGGTCCGGTGCGTCCCGGTCGGGGTTCTCGGCGATCCACAGGTAGGTGCCGTCGAGGTACTGGGCGTAGACCGCGTCGGCGCGCTCGTCGAGGAACGCCAGGGGTGAGGTGATGTGTGCTCCTGCCGGTTCGGGGATCGACCCGGCCGGAACTGCGGCGGCGCGTTCGATGCGGTGGGCGATCAGCGGCCACAGGATCGCGAGGCTGTCGGCGACCGGGCGGGCGGCCGGTCCGATCGGGAACTGTGCGTCCGGGGCGTGGTGGGCGAACACGATGACCGTGCCGGTGGCGTAGGCGGTGATGGCCGGATGGTTCATGTCGTCGCCCCAGGACAGCTCGACCCGGCCGGGTTCGTCCAGGGTTTCCGGTTCGGGGTATCGGGCCGCGGCCAGTGCGGCGCGCAGCTGCTGTTCGTGGGGCATCGGTTTCTCCGGTCGGATGGTTCGACTCGGTTGTGGAGCTGGTGTCGGTGGTGGTTCGCGCCGGGCCGCGGTACCCCGCGGAGACGACCGGCCGGGGGTCCCCGACCGGTGCAGGTTCATGTGTTCGATCGGCTGAATTCTCTTGTGCTCGTAGAGTACTGCGACTTCGGCGTAGGTGGTATCGACGGTGTATCCGACCTGCCCGCGTTCGATGGCGACGTCGGTGATGCGGCCTCAGTGCACGACGAAGCCTGCGATGGTCGCGATGAACGGCCGGCCGGTGATCGTGTGTTTCGGCTTGAGCCGCCATCGGGTGACCCCGGGTCGCGCTCGCCGGGGGGCAGGCGGGAATGCCGACCCATGCGCCGCCGGTGCTCGTCGACGTCGCGCACCGGTGGACCGCACCCACCCACTGACATGCAAGAACCGACCCGCCTCGATGTCGGTGCGGGGGTCTTCTGCCGTTCGGATGGACGTTCGGCCTCGCACTCGTTGACATGGTTGACGATTAGGAGGACGCTTGGGTTGACGACGTTGACAAGCTGGGAGGATCTCGCATGAACACCCTGGTCGAACAGGAACGCAAACTCCTGGACCTTCTCACCCGCCGCGTCCACAAGACATTTGCCGACGCGCGCGCAGCCGGTGTCCCCGCCGAGGTCTTCGACGACGTCGAATCGATCGCCGCTTCGATGGCCGCGGCCCTGCCCACCAGCCACATCTACGACCAGCTGGTCGGCCCCTTCTACGACACCGGCGGCCTGACCCGGTGGTGGGGCGTGAGCCGCCAGGCCGTCAACAAGGCCGTCGCCGCCGACTCCGTGATCGCCTGCCGACTCGCCGACGACGGCCAGTGGGTCTACCCCACCTGGCAGTTCACAGACACGGGAACGGTGCATCCGCACCTGATCGCACTGTGGAGGACCCTGCGCGGCGCCGCCGACCCGTGGACCTGCGCGGTGTGGCTGCGCAGCCCGCAGCCCGAACTCGGTGATCGCAGCGCATCCGA
>NZ_JBAQXC010000352.1:0-17667 GCF_049299235.1 Rhodococcus sp. (in: high G+C Gram-positive bacteria)
CTCCCGCGTCATCGTGATGGAGGATGCGCTCGGTTTGACCCTCGGCCACGCCGAAACCCTCGATCGCGTCGAGCGGTGGCTCGTCGCGATCGAGGGGGAGTGGGGTCGACCACGGCGGTGACGGGTATCGGCGGTGACGGGTATCGGTGGAGACGGGTATCGGTGGAGATCAGCCCTTCGCTGCGCTGATACCGGCGCGGCGGCCGAAGAAACTACCATCTCCCAGGGACGCGCCGGAGGCGTATCCGCCGGCACTGACGCCGGACGTGCAGCGTCCCGCGGCGAACAGGCCGGGAATCGGTTCGCCGGAGACGTGCAGAACTTCCGAGTCGAGGCTGGTCCGTAGGCCACCGAGGGTGAAGCCGCCGGTCATTCCACGCAGATCGATGGCTGCGACAGGCGAGCCGATCGGCTTGACCCACTCGGGCTTCTTGCCGAGCAGGGGATCCTCGCCGTCCGCGGCGTGGCGGTTGTAGACATCGACGGTGGCCTGCAGCGCGCCGGTAGGCAGACCTATCTCGGTCTCGAGTTCGGCGACGGTCTCGGCAACCCACTTGGGCCGGTGCCGCAACTCCGGGGTGGCCGTCGGGCGGGTCATGCCCTCCTCGTACGCCTCCTCGTCGATGACGAGGAACGACTGGTTCCGATTCTCGATCAGCGTCGCCTGGCCGACACGGCCCGGGTAGGTGTCCTCGTTGATGTAGCGCTGACCGCGGTCGTTGACCAGGATGCCGCGGACGAACAACTGCGGATCGCAGAAGAACGCGACCTCGGTGGCGTCCATGTGGGCGAGATCGGCGCCGAGGGCCTGAGCCATGCGGATCGCTCGGCCGTCGTGCTCTTCGATGGAGGCAGCGGGACGCCCGATCAGACGCGGTGCGTACGCCTCGATCATGTCGTCGTTGTACGCGAAGCTGCCCGTCGCGAGCACGACACCCGTGCGGGCGCGCACTGCGACGTCCTTGCCGTACTGCTTGGCCTGCACACCGACGACGCGACCGCCGGCATCGACGATCAGTGCCTGCACGCGCATGTCGTACTCGGCTTCGACGCCCAACTCGGCAGCCTTGTCGGTGAGCGGCTTCATGAGCATGTAGCCGCCGCCCTGCTCGCCGGTGCGCTTGTTGCTCATCTGTGGAACGTGGCCGCGCGGCGCCGGCGGAATGGTCGCGTTGAAGGGTGCGGCGTTCTCGCCGCCGGTGTACTGCAGGCCGTCGTCACCCGGCGGCTCCCAGCCGGGCTCGCCCCAGAAGCTCATCTTGAACGGGACACCGCACTCGTCGGCCAGCCAATGGTAGTGATCGACACTGCCCTCGCAGTACGCGTCGATCTTGGCCTCGTCGACACCCGGCCCGAGCGCGGCCTTCATGAACGCCTTCATGTTGTCGACGGTGTCCTCGAAGCCGCACGCCTTCTGCACGGGGGTTCCGCCACCCAGGTAGATGAAGCCGCCTGCCATCGCGGCGGCACCGCCCCAACCACCGGTGCGTTCCAGCACCAGGACCTTCGCGCCTTCGGCTGCGGCGGCAATCGCAGCGGAGGCGCCGGCGACGCCGAAGCCGGCAATGACGACGTCGGCTTCGTAGGCCCATTCGGAGATGTGCTCAGCCAGGATGGGGTGGATCGGGGTGATGTCGACCATGTCGGTCCTTTCGGGGATGCAGAGTGTGCGTCGTTCGGGAAGCTATCGGCGTGCCGGAACGGCGCACAATTGATTTCCCGGCCAGCGGGCCTATGTCGCGAAGATGCGGGCTACCGATGTGAGCGGCGCGGTGTCTACGCTTCTCCCTCATGGCGAAACTCGAGGTAACCACCCGCGTCCCGCTCGATCCGGAACGGACCTGGGCGACCGCATCGGATCTGCACCGATTCGGCGAATGGCTCACGATCCATGACGGCTGGCGCAGCGACCTGCCCGAACAGCTCACGGTGGGTACGACCGCCGAATCGGTGGTGTCCGTCAAGGGAATGCGTAACAGGGTCGCGTGGAAGGTCGAAGAGATCGACGCGCCGCACCATCTCGCGCTGAAGGGCACCGGCAAGGGCGGAACGAAATTCCGGTTGCTGCTCGCGGTCGCTGCCGCCACCGACGGATCGGACCTGTCGCTGAAGATCGACCTCGGTGGGGCACCGCTGTTCGGGCCGATCGGTTCGGGTGTTGCGCGCACGTTGCGCGGCGATCTCGAGGCGTCGCTGCGGAAGTTCGCCGAACTCTACGGCTGACGACTATTCGAGAACGGGTGCCCCGGCGGTATCGGTGAGCCACCGGGTCGCGAATTCGTCGAGGGTGCCGTCCGCGTACAGCCAGTCGATCGCGGCCGAAACGCACGGCGTGAACGCGCTGTTCTTTTCGAGGACCATTCCGAAGAACTCGGTGACCTCGTTCGGCCGGGGAAACTGACCGACGAGTACCGTGCCGGGAATCTGTTGGGTGATCTCGAATCCCGTCGGCAGATCCACCACGATCCCGTCCACCGACCCGTCCGCGAGCGCCGACTTCGCGGCGTCGGTGGTGGCGAAGGCGACGGGTGCGGCGGCGGCGTGGATGGTGTCGGTGATCGCGGACAGGCTCGTCGAGCTGTGCTGCGCGCCGAATGTCAAGCCGGACAGTTCCGCCAGCGACGTGGCGGCTGCCGCGGGCGTGCCCCCTCGCGCCACGATCGCCTGCCCGACCGCGTAGTACGGGGACGACAGGTCGACGGCGTCACGGCGGGTGTCGACGATCGTGAACTGTCCGAGCGCCATGTCGAAGGACTTGTCTCCGGGCTCGATCGCCTCGTTGAAGCCGATCCGCTCGTACCGGATCTGCTCCGGTGCGTAGCCGAGTCTCTCGGCGACCGCGGCGACCACCGCACCCTCGTATCCCTGGCCGTTGGCGGGATCGTCGTCGATGAACCACGGTGCGTAGGCGGGATCGTCGGTGGCGACGGTCAGCACCCCGTCGGTTCGGGTGGTGCCGGAACCGGGACCACAACCGTCGGCCGCATCGGTCGACGGCATCCGGGTCACCGCGGGTGCGGGTGACGACGTCGTGGTCGCGGACAGCGCTTCCGGTTCCGTCGAGCCGGTGCAGGCAGCAAGAATTGTCGCGGCGGCAACGATCGACGCTGCGGCGCGCGGACGCCGCAGCGGGGTCAGCACGCGGGAAATACTGCCTTGCCCGGCCGGATCCAGCAAGATCAGCGCGAACGATTGGCACAATGAGGTGATGCCGACCCGCGTGTTCGGGGACCACCGTCTGAACCTGACCAACCTCGACAAGGTGCTCTACCCGAGCACCGGCACCACCAAGGGCGAGGTGATCGGCTACTACGTGGCGATCGCCGATGCGATGCTGCCGCACGTCGCGGGTCGGGCAGGCACCCGTAAGCGCTGGCCGAACGGCGTCGACGGCCAGGCGTTCTTCGAGAAGAATCTGGCGTCGCACGCCCCGAGCTGGCTCGACCGTCGAACGGTGCGTCACAAGCAGCGCACCGTCACCTATCCGCTGTTCGACACCGTGGCGTCCCTTGCTTGGCTCGGGCAGCAGGCCGCGCTGGAACTGCATGTCCCGCAGTGGCGATTCGCCGGGAACGCACCGGGAGCGGCGACCCGCATCGTGTTCGATCTCGACCCAGGAGAGGGCGTCGGGCTGTCCGATTGCGCGCGGGTGGCGCGTCTGGTGCGCGACACGGTCGCAGAACTGGGATGGACGGCATATCCGGTGACGAGCGGCAGCAAGGGAATTCACCTCTACGTGCCCTTGGAGCGGCCCTTGCCGCCGGACGGTGCGTCGACCGTCGCGCGCACCGTAGCGACGAATCTGGAGAAACTGCACCCCGACCTGGTGACCGCGACGATGGCGAAAACCGTTCGTGGAGGACGAGTGTTCGTCGATTGGAGCCAGAACAACCCCGCCAAGACAACGGTCGCGCCGTACTCGATGCGGGGCCGCGACCAACCGTGGGCAGCGGCCCCGCGCACCTGGGACGAACTCGACGACCCGGGTCTGTCCCAGTTGCGGTTCGACGACGTGCTCGCCCGCGTCGACGCCGACGGTGACCTGCTTGCGGACCTGGATCCACCGCTGCCTGGACACGGCCGGACGGATGCATTGGGCGAATACCGTGGTAAACGCAACGCATCCCGCACTCCCGAACCGGTACCGGCCGGTGTTTCCCGCGGCGGCGCCGGCGACCGATTCGTGATCCACGAACATCGGGCACGACGGTTGCACTACGACCTGCGGCTCGAACGTGACGGGGTGCTGGCATCGTGGGCGGTGCCGAAGAACCTGCCGGACGAACCCGGCCGGAACCACCTGGCCGTCCGGACCGAGGATCACCCGCTCGAATACCTCGCATTCCACGGCAGTATCCCGAAGGGGGAGTACGGTGCGGGCACGATGACCGTGTGGGACACCGGAACCTACATCACGGAGAAATGGCGGGACGACGAGGTCATCGTGCAGTTGCAGGGCCGTCGTCTCCGCGGCCGGTACGCCCTGATCCGCACCGAGGGCACCCAGTGGCTCGCCCACCTCATGAAACAGCAGACGGCGCAGTACGGATCGCTTCCTCGCGACCTCGCCCCGATGCTCGCGACCCCCGGTGACGTGACCGCCCTCGACCATCAGGACTGGGCGTTCGAGGGCAAATGGGACGGTATCCGCGCTGTCGTCGAAGTCGACGGCGGCGGTCTGCGCGTCCGCTCGCGGTCCGGCCGGGACATCACCGCGGAGTATCCGGCGCTGGGGATTCTCGCGCAGGTCCTCGACGGGCACGCCGCGGTCCTCGACGGCGAGATCGTCGCGTTCGACCCACACGACGTCACGAGTTTCCCGTTGTTGCAGTCCGGCGGCCGCCCCACGTTCCTCGCGTTCGACGTCCTTCACCTCGACGGGACATCCCTGCTCCGTAAGACGTACAGCGACCGGAGGCGGGTACTCGAACTTCTCGGTGCGGCCGCGCCGGGACTCCAGGTGCCGGACGTGCTGCCCGGTGACGGCCCGGAGGCGCTGAAGCAGAGCATCGACCGTGGCTGGGAGGGAGTGATCGCCAAGCGGCGCGACGCGGTGTATCTGCCGGGCAAACGCGGCACCGCGTGGATCAAGGCGAAGAACTGGCTGACCCAGGAGGTCGTCGTCGCGGGATATCGGACCGGTCAGGGAGTCCGAGCGGCCACCTTCGGAGCACTGCTGCTCGGACTGTACGACGGCGACGACCTCGTGTTCGTCGGGCGTGTCGGGTCCGGCTTCGACGATCGTGCTCTCTCGGCACTGACGGCATCGCTGACCAAGTTGCGGCGGCGCATGTCGCCGTTCTCCGGGAGCATCCCGGACGTCGACGCGCGCGGCGCGGTATGGGTGACACCGAAGCTGGTGGGGGAGGTGCGCTTCCAGTCGTGGACGGAGGGTGGACGGTTGCGGCACCCGATCTGGCGTGGATTGCGCGACGACATCGACCCTTCGGACGTGCAACGCACCGATTCCTGATGCGGTTCCTTCCCCTGCTCCTGCTAACGTTCTCGAACTGGTGTCGGGTATCGGGAGGGGCGTTCATGTCCGAAGATTCCGCTGTGTCCGACGATCCTGCTGTGTCCGGCGATGCTGCTGTGTCCGGCGATGCTGCTGTGTCCGGCGATGCTGCACTGCCTGTCCGAGCGGTCGGTGTTGTCGAAGACCACGAGTCCGTGGTGCTCGGCCTCGGCGCGATGCTCGCCACCGAACCCGATCTGGAATTGGTGTGCGCCGCACCGACGGTGCAGGAACTGCTCGCCCGGAATGTTCGCCTGGACCTTGCCGTCCTCGATCTTCGGCTCGAGGACGGTTCGTCGCCGAAGGGAAATGTCGAGCAGTTGCGGGCTGCCGGCCTGGAAACGTTGATATTCACCGGTGCGGAGAATCCGTATCTGGTGCGATCGGCCGCCCGCGCCGGAGTTCTCGGGGTGGTCCGCAAGTCTGCCCCGGCGGCCGTTGTGGTCGAGGCGATCCGGACGGCGGCGTCCGGCGGGCAGGTCGTGAGCACCGAATGGGCGGCGGCTATCGACGGTGATCCCGATCTCGGTGCCGTCGGGTTGAGTCCCCGCCAACTCGAAGTGCTCGAACTGTATGCCTCGGGGGAAAAGCTGGACCGGGTGGCCCGATTGACCGGACTCGCCGCGCAGACTGTCAACGACTATTTGCAGCGCATCCGCCAGAAGTACGCGGAGGCGGGCAGGCCCGCGCCGACGAAGACCGACCTGTACAAGCGCGCCGTGGAAGACGGGTGGCTGCCGATCCCGGAACGTCCACGGTCTCCGGCCGAGGAACAGAGCAGGTCGTAAGCAAAGGTAATAATGCCCCCGGTTTCTTGGGCAGAGAAAGATCCGTCTCGGCTCGGGCGCGCACTCTGCGTACTTTCGCAGTAGATCGCACGACGACCGGAGGATCCCGTGACCAGCACGCTCGAACGCCCTGTGAACCAGGTGATTGTCAAGCCGGCCTTGTCGGCACGGGAAGTGGAGATCCTGCGCGAATGGCTGATGAGCGACTCGAAGTCGGAGGCCGCGACCCGGCTGTTCGTCGCGTCCACAACGGTGAGCACCCACATCGCCCGGATCCGGGTCAAGTACGCCTTGGCGGGACGAGAAGCCCCCACCAAGGCGGCGCTCCTCGCCCGGGCCCTGCAGGACGGATTGATCGTCATCGACGAATTGTGAACCGCTGCGTCCAACTCGACGGGGACAACTCCACGGCAGACCGGTTTCTGCGTGTCTTCGTTCGCTTCGTGGTCCTCGGCTACCTGTTCTACCTGGTGCCCGTTGCCGGCTACATGTCCACCGCCGCCGCTGTGGTCGCCCCGTGGTGGACGCCACTTGCGGCGACCGCGATCGTCGTCTCGGCCCTGGCGATGGGCGCGGCGACGTTCCACCGGGATGTGGGCCGTATCCGCCGCGCCGCGGCCGTCAACGCGTGGCTGTTCGTCGCGGTGACGCTGCTGTGGTGGCCGGCGTGGACCGGCACGCTCATCGCCGCCGACGACTACCTGTGGCTCACCCTCCTCCCCGGGTTGCCCGCGCTGTCCGCGGTCGCGGCATGGCGAACCTGGCGCCCGTTCGCCTATCTGATCGCCGTCGAAGTGATGGTGCATGCCACGGATCGGGTCGTGCGCGACCGTCCGTTCGACCATGACGCGCTACCGGATTTCGCGTTCGTCGCGACGTACTCGCTGATGTTCGTCGGCGCAGCCACGGTCGGACTCGCAGCCGCCCGCACCCTGGACGCGACGATCGCGACGACCCATGCAAACGTGGCCGCAGCGGCTGCGGCCGAGGCGAAATCCGCGGAAGGGGCGCGGTTCGCCGCTCTCGTCCACGACCGGGTGATGTCGACGTTGCTGTCCGCGGGCAGGCGGGAGATCGGTGAACGAGTGGGCGGGCAGGCTGCTCGCGCCATCGCCGAACTCGACGATCTCCGTGAGGGCTCGGATCCTGAACCGGTCTCCGGTGCCGATGCGGTGGTGGCCCGGCTTCGTTCCGCCGCAACCGAAGTCGACGACGATGTCGAATTCGTCGTGCACGCCTCGCCCGATGCCTCCGCAGCGCAGTATCCGCGCGACGTGGTCACCGCCGTCGCTGCGGCGCTTGCCGAGGCGCTGCGCAACAGCGTCCGCCACGCGGGCGCCTCCGCGGTGCGTTCGGTCACCGTCGACGTCGTTGTCGGAGGGCTCACTGTCGCCGTGGTCGACGACGGTGTCGGGTTCGATCCGGCCCGGATCGGTGACCGCCGACTCGGTATCGCGGTCTCCATCGGTGCGCGCATGCGAGTGCTCGGCGGCGACGCGACGGTCGTGTCGGCGCCGCGGAAAGGCACGATCGTCACACTCACCTGGCAGGAGTCGCCGCGATGACCGGAGCCGTCCCCGATATCCGCGACCTGCTCGGCATGCGTACGCCTGCGGCGTGGGCGCTGGTCGCCATGTATGCCGTCACGTGCGTTCTGCTGGCCGCCGACGCGGCACCCGACGCCGGGTCGATGTGGCTGACGGTGCTTGCGGCGGCTGTCTGTATCGGCGGCGCTGTTGCCCTCGTGGCAGTTCCGGGAGACCCAATGCCGCTGGGGCCGTCGATCGCGCTGGCTTCGACCGGTGCGGTGTCCTGCGGACTTGTACTGATGGCCGGTCCGCTGCCGATGTCCGATCTGTCGCCGCTGTGGACGTTCGGTCTGTCGAAGATCATCTTCTCGTTCATGTGCGTGCGGGGACGTGTCGCGCTCGCCTGGCTGGGTCTGGCGTTGATGATCGCCACCGCGATGGCCTGGTCCGGGCAGGCCGCCAAGTTCGGGTTCGCGGTCGTGGCGATCAATGCTGCCCCCGTTCTGATGGGTACGGTCTTCGCGTACACGATCCGGCCGGTCGTCCGATCGATCGATGCGCTGCGGGAGCAGTCCACCCAGCGGATCGCCGCGGAGGCGGCGGCGTCGGCGATGATCGAGGAACGCGATGCGCAACTCGACCGACTCGACGAACTCGCGCGACCACTGCTGGGGCGCATCGCGTCCGGTGCGGAACTCGACGATGCCGAATGTCTCGAATGCCTGCTGCTCGAATCGAGGCTCCGCGACACCTTGCGTGCTCCGATACTGCAAGGCGCTGCGCTGGTGGAGGAGGTGTCCGCCGCGCGGCGCCGTGGTGTCGAAGTCGTTCTGCTCGACGACCACGGCATGGACGACGCCGAACCCGCTGTGCGGGACAGGGTTCAGGAGAACATTGCCGAGGAACTCGCCGCGGTCACCGACGGTTCGGTCACCGTCCGGGTGCTTCCGCCCGGTCGGGCGGCAATGGCGTCGGTGCTGGTGAGCGGGGAATCGGTGCGACGAGCGGAGTTCGGGCCGGACGGCCACCGGCGGGCCGGGCACGTAGGGTCTTCGGCGTGACCGTCACCAAATCACTTGCCCTGTTCGCGGTTGCCGCGCTGTTCGAGATCGGCGGTGCCTGGCTCGTGTGGCAGGGCGTGCGGGAACACCGCGGCTGGATCTGGATCGGGGCCGGCGTTCTTGCGCTCGGTGCCTACGGATTCGTCGCGACGCTGCAACCCGACGCCAACTTCGGCCGGATCCTCGCGGCGTACGGGGGGGTCTTCGTCGCCGGTTCGTTGCTGTGGGGAGTGGTGATGGACGGGTTCCGGCCCGACCGGTGGGACATCGCGGGCGCCCTGGTGTGCCTGGTCGGTGTGGGGTTGATCATGTACAGCCCGCGTTGAGTTGGAGGGATCGAGTGGTCGGGGCGGGTTGAGTTGGAGGGGCGAAACATGCACCCTCGGGTGTCTGTCGAGCATGCGCGCGAGTGTCGAGACTCGATCTCATGACCACTCACACCATGTCCCGCCCGGCCCGAATCGCCATGACCGGCTACGGCATACTCGCCTACTGCGTGTTCGCCGTGGTCTTTCTCTACGCCATCGGATGGGTCGAAGGACTCGTCGTTCCTCGTACCATCGACGAGGGGCCGGCCGCATCGGCCGGTGTCGCCGTGCTCATCGACCTCGCGCTGCTCTCGATCTTCGCGGTGCAGCATTCCGTGATGGCCAGGCCCTGGTTCAAACGCCGGTGGACCCGCATCGTTCCTCCACCGATCGAACGCGCAACGTACGTCCTGTGCGCGACCGCCGCACTCGCACTGGTGATGTGGCAGTGGCGTCCGCTACCTCAGCAGGTGTGGGACGTCGAGACGACGTGGTTGCGCGTCGTCCTCTACGCCGTCTCGCTCGGTGGTTTCGCGCTGGTGCTGGCGTCGACTTTCGCGATCGACCATTTCGACCTTTTCGGGGTCCGGCAGGTCATCCGGAATCAGCTCGGAAAGCCAGCTGCCACAGCGGAATTCCTTACCCCACGCCTGTATCGGATCGTGCGTCATCCGTTGTATGCGGGGTTCTTGATCGCGTTCTGGGTGGCACCCACCATGTCGGTCGGGCACCTGGTTTTCGCCGCCGTCACCACCGGCTACATCGTCGTCGCCGTGCAGTTCGAAGAACACGACCTCATCGACACGTTCGGCGACAGGTACCGCACCTATCGCACTCAGGTGCCGATGCTCGTGCCCCGCAGGCACCGCATGTCGCCGGTTCGTGTACCCGGCCGTCCCTGAACCTGCACTCAGGACTGAATTGTGCGTCGGGACCGAGTACTCACGGGACGACGATCGCTCCGGTCGCCGGCGTCGAATTGCAGACCGGTCCGCTGGCCAGGCCGACCGAACCGAACACCGTGGTCACCACGTTGCCCGAGCCGGTATTCACCAGAGCGGACAGGTTCGGATAGGTACCGGTCAGGTCGGCGAGTCCGGCCATGCCGGTGTCGCGGTTGAGCCAGGCCACGGTGACCTGCCCGGCCGCGGGGGCAGGTCCCAGTGCCGGTCCGGTCGCGAACAACACTTCGCCGGCGCCGATCGCGGGTGATGTTTCCGGGCCGGCCTGCGCGGTGACCGTCGTGAACGACGCGAGGCTGCCCTGGTTGAGACAGCCGATGGTGACGGCGGTCCCCAACCCTTGGGGTGGGGCCGCAGCCGGGACACCGGTGAAGAGCACGGCAGCCGCAACCGGCGCCGCAGTGGCAAGGATTCGACGGGTGATTCGCAGGGCACTCATGCTGCTGCTTCCTCGAAAGTGTGTGTCACGTCCGGGCGTCCACCACTGCGCTCCGCCACGCACACATCTGCGAAGCGCATGCGGCGCGTCCCGCGCACCGTTTGACTCGGCCGAGTCTATCGGCCGGTCTGCACACGGGGGTTGTTTCGGTGATCTTGGCGTGGCCGGCCGAGTCGGTAGAACGCTTCTGCGTTGTCGGACAACGCAGCAGCGCCGAGTTCTGCACCGAGCGCGTCGACGAGCAGCGCGATGTCGGTGTCGGTGAACGGGCGCGTCGCGCGCGTGGACGGCAGGTCCGTGCCGAACATCAGTGCCGCCGGATTCGCCGCGGCGACAGCGCGCACCGCGGACGGGATGTCGAGATCCACCCGGCCGAACCCGGTGGCCTTGACGCGGGCACCGCGTTCGACGAGCCGCAGTAGGTGAGGTAGTCCCTCCGCGGACAGACCCAGATGATCGATGCTCACCGCGGGCAACCGCTCGATCGTCGCCGCGAGTTCGGGTAGATCGCGGGCGTCGACATACAGTTCGGCATGCCACCCGGCCACGGCGTGGACGCGGCGCGCGAGGGAGTCGAGGTCGGGGGCGGACGCTGATCCGCCCCGTCGGATGTTGAACCGGAGCCCACGAACCCCGGCGGCGTCGAGCCGAACGATCTCGTCGTCGGTCACCGACGGGGGAATTTGGGTCACGCCGACGAATCCCGGTCCGAGAATCTGTAGTGCGTCGAGCAGATAGCTCTGGTCGAATCCCTGGAACGACCCCGAGACGACGGCGCCGCCCGTGACACCGAGCGCGGCGACGCGCATCTGGTAGTCGGTCGCGGTGAACGGGGGCGGCAGGTATCCGTCGTTCTCGATCAGCGGGAAACGGGGATCGATGATGTGCAGGTGAGCGTCGAACACGCTGCGCACCTTAGAACGGAAGTGCCCCCGGCAGGATTCGAACCTGCGACACCGGCTTTAGGAGAGCCGTGCTCTATCCCCTGAGCTACGAGGGCGTTGCGCGGGAAGTCGACAGGGCGATTCCGTGCGCGGCTGTGAGTGTAGCGGTCGCGGCAGTGGACGGGTGATGTGGCTGGTTTGCGCCGCTCACGTCGCGTCTGCGGGTCGGTGGAGAAACCGACGAGTCGGTCCGGTTCCCGATCCTCGAGATCAAGAGAAAGTAACGGTGGCGCAGAGCGATATCGTTTTGTTACCTTGAGTCGCCAGGAACGGCCGGAACCATCCGGACGGAAGCGGACGAAGACGGGGTAGCAACTGTGGGACGGCATCAGCGCGGACGCGACGAAGCGGCAGTATTCGATTTCGACGTGTCCGGCATTGCAGCCGAGCGAGGCCGTCACCGCATCGAACCCACCGGCCCGTCGGTTCCCGTGAAGGCAGCCACCGTCGCCGCTGCGACCGGTGCGTTCCTCGCCGTCGGCGCCCAGCTCGCCGCAGGCACCGCTGCCGCGGCCCCGGCTCCCGTGCAGACCGGTTCGCTGCCGTTCGAGGTTCCTCAGGGCCTGCTGCCCCCCGGATTCGAGATCCCCGCGCTGCCGGGCGTCGCCGCTCCCGTCGACGATCACGGCCACGGCCACGATCACGATCACGCACACGGACCGGAACTGCCCGCTCCGCTCGCCGACTTCATCGATCGGGTCGGCGGAGCCGGCCAGTGGCTGAACGACCTGAACCCGGTTGCTCCGTCGACGGTGCAGCCGGTGTCGGGCACCCTCACCTCCGACTTCGGTCAGCGATGGGGCTCGCATCACGGCGGTATCGACATCGCGGCGCCGATCGGCACCCCGATCAAGTCGGCCGCCGACGGCACCGTCCTCGACGCGGGTGCGGCCTCCGGCTACGGCCAGTGGGTGCGTATCGCCAACGACGACGGCACCACCGCCGTCTACGGTCACGTCGACACCTACCAGGTCGCCGCGGGACAGCGGGTCAGCGCCGGTGACCAGATCGCCACGGTCGGCAACCAGGGCTGGTCCACCGGACCGCATCTGCACTTCGAGGTGTGGGACCAGAACGGCACCAAGACCGACCCGAACGGATGGCTCAATACCCGCGGTGTCGTCGCCGACTGGAGCAGCTACCGCGCCGTGTGACGCGATCCGGGGATAGGCTGACGGTCGTCGGCCACCGGATCGAACGGGGTGTTATGGGTACCGAGATCAACGTACGATCCTTCACCCGCGACGACCGCCGTCAGTTTCGCCGCAAGGTGCAGGCGTGCGTGTCGGTGCTCGACCGGATGCTGCGCGACGACGCGTTCGTCGATGTGCACGAGCCCCCGGAACCTCAGCTCGGCATGGAGATCGAATTCAATCTCGTGCGCGACGACATGGCACCGGCCATGTCGAATCTCGAAGTATTGGATGCACTCGACGATGCGGCCGTATTCCAGACGGAACTGGGGCAATTCAACGTCGAGATGAATGTCGAGCCCGGTCCGTTGACCGGCGACGCCACGCTCGAGCTCGAGGAGCAACTCCGGCAGTCCCTGCGTCGCGCCGACGAGCGCATGCACCGGCAGAACGCACAGCTCGTCATGGTCGGAATACTGCCCACTCTCGAACTCGACCATCTGGGCCGGGAATGGATCACGGCCAATCCGCGCTACGAGGCGCTCAACGAGCAGATTTTCGCGGCGCGCGGCGAGGACATCGAACTCGACCTCGACGGGGTACCGCTGCCCGGCACCGACAACATCGAACACTTGCGGGCGGACACCAATTCAGTGGTGCCGGAGGCGGCGTGCACGTCGTTGCAGCTTCATCTCCGGGTGGCGCCGAAGGAGTTCGCCGCGCACTGGAACGCCGCGCAGTGCCTCGCCGGTGTCCAGGTCGCGTTGGCGGCGAATTCCCCCTTCCTGGCCGGGAAGTCGCTGTGGCACGAGAGCCGGATTCCGCTGTTCGCGCAGGCAACCGACACCCGCACACTCGAACTGAAGAACCAGGGTGTGCGTCCGAGGGTGTGGTTCGGGGAGCGATGGATCGACTCGGTGATCGATCTGTTCCAGGAGAATTCGCGGTACTTCCCGGCGCTGTTGCCGGAGGTGTCCGATGCCGATCCCGAGGCGGATCTGGCGGCGGGCCGGGTGCCCGAACTGCGTGAGCTGCAGATGCACAACGGCACCATCTATCGGTGGAACCGTCCGGTCTACGACATCGCGGACGGTCACCCTCACTTGCGGATCGAGAATCGCGTGTTGCCGGCGGGTCCCACTGTGCTCGACATGATGGCAAACGCCGCGTTCTACTACGGCGCCCTGCGTGGACTCGTCGACGCCGAACGGCCGATCTGGCACCGATTGAGTTTTGATGCGGCACAAGAGAATTTGGGTGTCGGCGCGAAATGCGGGCTCGATGCGCGGCTGTACTGGCCGGGTCTGGGCTGGGTCGGCGCGGACGAACTGGTGCTGCGCCGGTTGCTGCCGCTGGCGCACGAGGGGCTCACGGCGTTCGGGTTGTCGTCCCGGGCACGGGACCGCTACCTCGGGATCATCGAACAGCGTTGCCTGACCCGCCGGACGGGCGCGGCGTGGCAGCGCGAACAGGTCGCCCGGCGTGAGGCGGCCGGCGCGGATCGTCGCGCGGCACTCACCGAGATGATGCGGGACTACGTGCGCAACATGACCGGGGGCCTGCCGGTGCACGAATGGGGCAGCATCCGTGACTAGGACGAACTGAGGCGCAATCCTGCAAGCATGTGCAGGATGACGTCTTCCATCTCCTGTGCCGACGAACTGGTCGCGTCGGCCGCGGCGAGGGATTTTGCTGCGCCGCCCAACACGTCGAAGATCAGTCGGGCCGTGGTGTCGAGGGGCACCGGTTTCAGGTCCCCGGCGTTGTCGAGTTCGGTGAGTAGTGCCCGGATCATCGGGAGCGCGAACTCGTTGTCGAGCGCGCACGTGCGTTCCTCGCCGAGAACACCGACGACTTGTTGCAGCAGAGCGCGCGCCTCCTTGTCGTCCGTGTACACCGTCAGATAGCTGTGCAGGGCGCGTTCCACGCGTTCCCAGGGGTCGGTGACGTCCGCGATTGCGTTCGCAACGGTTGTGAGGCCGCCGCTGAGCGAATCGCGGAACAGCTGCGTGAAGATGGCCTGCTTGTCGGAGAAATGATGGTACACAGCGCCTTTGCTGACGTTGGCGCGCCGAGCGATGTCCTGCACCGAGGTGTCGGTGAAGCCGCGTTCGACGAAGAGGGAGCGCGCCGCATCCAACACGGCATCTCTGGTCAGGGCCGCGTACATCTCCCGGCGACTGCACTTGACAACGTTCACAGTACGCGACAATACTCTCCGACCATAAGTATTTGACCGACTCGGAGTATGTGAACGAATCGAAGTTCGCGAAGTGCTCCGGACGTTGCAGCACCCGATCGTGGTGCACGAGGAGGTCGTGATGAGTTGGGACGAGTACCGCCGCAGAACTGCCGCTCTCGATGCTGTACTCGAGCGCGCGGCGAAGGCGGGGCAGGTCACGCTGCCGTATGCCGACGTACCGGGAGTGGCCGAAGTCTTCGCGACGGAGGCGGACCTGCTGGCTGCGCTGCGTGCGAAATGGTTCACCCTCTACCGGGGCTTCCTCGATCAGGAGAGTTTCGCAGGTGAACGCGCCGGCGCGAGCGCGGACGAGATCGCTCGATCAGCGCGGATGCGTGTCGACGTCGTCCAACCCGACCTGAGGCGCCTGATCGACCACAACTCGCCGGTCGGGTCGGCCGCTCGGGTCGACGCCGACCACGCTGTGCGACTGGAAGCGTCGGGTGGCGGCGGACTGCCGTTCCCGACCTGGAGTTCGTACGCCGGCGAGTCGTCGGGGCCGAAGGGGGTCGGCGCCGAGATCGCTTCCCTGGTCGTGCTGCTCCTATTCGGATTCGTACTATGGGCCGTGTAGGAGGCTGTGGAATATGAAGATCGACAGCGACTTTCGAAGAGTGGATGCGCTGAATCACTCGCAATACAGAACCGGTATGCGCAATGGTCACTACGAGAGTTTCTACCAGCGCGCGAATCATCCGACGAAACCGCTCGCCTTCTGGATTCGCTACACCGCCTTCGTGCCGGCAGGCCGGCCGGAAGCCTCGATCGGCGAACTGTGGTTCATATTGTTCGACGGTGATACCGGCGACCATACGGTGATGAAGGAAGAAGTACCCATCAGCGAATGTTCCTTCTCTGCTGATACATTCGACGTTCGTATCGGCGATGCGTTGCTCACACCCCGGAGTCTGACCGGCGACGGAAGATCCGCGGGACGGGAATGCGGCTGGGACCTGACCTATTCCTCGGACCACAAACCTGTACTCCTGCAACCGTACCGGGCGTACTCGGCTATCTTCCCGAAGGCCAAGAGTCTCGTTCCGAATCCGCTCGCGGTGTACGACGGCGCGCTGACGGTCGGCGGACGTGAGATTGTCGTCGACGGCTGGATCGGTAGCCAGAACCACAATTGGGGTTCGGCCCACACCGACCGGTACGCATTCGCCCAGGTCGCTGGGTTCGACGGCGAGCCGGATGCCTTCCTCGAACTTGCCACAGCGCAGGTGAAGATCGGTCCGCTGCGCACGCCATCGGCAACCATGCTGGTCTTGCGCGCCCACGGTCGCGAGTACAACATGACCTCGCTGTTCCGTGCCGTTCGTAATCGAGGCAAGTACACACCCAGTGAATGGCGGTTCGACGCAGGGAACGATCGGGCTCGGATCTACGGTTGTGTATCCGCGCCGGACACCGCGTTCGTCGACCTCGAGTACTGCAACCCGGCCGGCGGAACGAAATATTGTCGCAACACGAAGATCGGCCGCTGCACACTCGAGGTGCACGACAAGACCGACGGGAGCAGGTTCCGGTTGACCACCGAAACGCGGGCGCTGTTCGAGATCCTCACGTAGCGCGGCTTCGCCGCCCGTGTGCCTTTTGGGCCCTTGCTGGGGCACAAAAGGCACACGGGGCGCTAGAACCGCGCGGTACGGGTGACAGCGACGATCGGCCCGACGACGACCTTGCCTTCCGGTGCCGCATAGCCGGGCACGACGCCGAGGTCATCGGACACGTCGGCGATACGCACGTCCGTCTCTCCGGAATCGGTGAGCTTCAGGTGCACCTCGACACCGTCCGGATTCTCGGTGGTGAACAGGAACCCGAAGTCGTCGCCCACGTCGACAGGTGAGCCGTCGACGGTCGCCTCGCGGACGATGGCGCCGTCGACCCACAGGCCCACGGTCGGGGCACCGCGCGGGGAGAACAGGCGCAATCGGACCTCCCGTCCGTCATCGCCTCGGGCATCGCCGAGCACCTCGATCCGAGGTGGTTCGACGGCGGTGACCGGTGCTGGGCCGTGCGCGAGCGAAGTACTCTGGCGCCACGGGAATTGGGTGGGCAGCGGTGCGGGGGACTCGGTGAGCAGATCGGCGCTCCAGTCGGACCGCGGCCGACTCGACGACGCCCACACCGCCCGGCCGGTGTCGGCGTCGAGCGCGTAGAACAATTCCTCCTGCCGCGGTGCAGTCGCACCGTCGCGGTTGGTGTAGCCGCCGAGCAGCGTGCACGCGACCACCGCGATCACGGTGACAGTCGCGGCCACGGTGACAGCGGGGACGGGGGCGGCGCCCTCACCCGGAAGCAGTGGTGCGGTCAGCGGCAGCAGCACCGCGAACAGCACCGCGACGAACGCCCCGGCAAGCGGCGCACCGAACGTCAGACCGGCATCGAACGACGCGAGCACCGCGGGGACGGCGACGAGCGCGGCGGGGAGAAGCCCGACGACCACCGGAACGATCCGCCACCGCGACCACCTCGGCGGGATCGTCTCGGCGACGAGCACCCCGAGCGCCGCGGGCAGTGCCGGCAGCGCCAGGAGAGTCGCGACGCCGAGGAACGGAAGCCCCGCCAGCGCGACGACGGTGACGACCACCAGGGCTCCGACCATGAACGCCGAAGCCCCGAATCGTCGGCGCACCGCCACATACGCGATGGTGAGCACCCCGATCGCGGCGATCACCGCGTCGAGTTGATAATACCCGGGCCGATACGGTTCGCCGATCGGGACGGAGCCCAGCGCGGGAAC
>NZ_JBAQXC010000353.1:0-5769 GCF_049299235.1 Rhodococcus sp. (in: high G+C Gram-positive bacteria)
CCTTCGGAGGGTGCCGCCCGCGACTGTGGCCGATCACCGAAGTTGAAGCCCGGTTACGGACAAGTTCCCGCATTCTGTCGTATCCACAACATTTCGGATATCGTGCCGTTGCTGTGACCCAAATCTCCCCGGTGCCCGCATACACCAGAACACCCCGCCGACTCGCGCTGCGCGGCATCGTGGTGTTCACCGCCGCGCTACTTGCCGCGGGATGCGCGACCGGCCGTAGCGCCACCGTCGACCCGACGGCAACCATCAGCACGTCCGCCGCAGCCACCTCCGCCGCGGCATCGGACGATTTCGACCCGTCCGCCTATCCGGCCCTGCGGCCGGTTCCTCCACCGGCGGGCCCGACCGTCGAGTGCCGCTACGTCCCGGGCGGTCCCGCGACGCCTCGGGCCGAATTCTCCGAGGTGGCCCCGGTCGCCACGGCGGGAACCGTCAAGATGACACTGGAGACGACGATCGGCCCGATTCCGCTGGTACTCGATCGGGCGAAGGCGCCGTGCGCCGTCAACAGCTTCATCAACCTGGCGCGCCAAGGCTTCTTCAACCGCAGCGCGTGCGACCAACTCGTCGACGGGCCGGGCACCCGGTTGTTCACGTGCGGTGACCCCACGGGTACCGGGGCAGGTGGTCCCGGCTACCAATTCGCCGACGAGTACCCGGTCACGTCGACCTCCCATTCGAACGGCTTCCTCACCCCGGCGTTGTACCCGCGCGGGACACTGGCGATGGCCTCGGACGGCCGCGCCGACAGCAACGGCAGCCGATTCCTGCTCATCTTCGACGACAGCGTCCTGCTGGAGCAATACACGATCTTCGGGACGATCGACGAATCAGCGTTGCCACCACTGGCTGCCGCCGCCGGATCCGGCGTGGAATCCGGCTCGTTCGGTCGGGGCAAGCCCGTCACACCCGTGGTGATCAACAGGGTGACCTGACGACGAACGAAACGCCTGTCGCCGATCAGGCCGCGGAGGTCACGCGGTACACGTCGTAGACGCCCTCGACATTGCGCACCACGTTCAGGACGTGGCCCAGATGCTTCGGATCCCCCATCTCGAACGTGAACCGACTGACTGCGACCCGATCACCGGACGTGGTCACCGACGCCGACAGTATGTTCACCCGCTCGTCGGCGAGCGCCTTGGTGACGTCGGACAGCAGGCGGTGCCGATCCAGCGCCTCGATCTGGATTGCCACGAGAAACACCGACGACGGCGACGGCGCCCACTGCACCTCGATGATCCGCTCCGACTGTTCCCGCAACGATCCGGCATTGGTGCAGTCGGTGCGGTGCACACTCACCGAACCGGTACGGGTGACGAACCCCATGATCTCGTCGCCCGGCACCGGCGTACAACACTTGGCGAGCTTCGACACCGTGCCCGGCGCCCCCGGAACCTCGACACCCGAGTCTCCGCTCTGCCGCGACCGTGTCGGCACTGTCGACGGTGTCGCCCGTTCGGCGAGTTCCTCTTCGACGCCGCCCACGCCGCCCAGCATGGTCACCAGCCGCTGCACGACGTGTTGCGCCGAGACGTGGTGTTCCCCCACCGCCGCGTACAGCATCGAGACGTCGGCGTAGTGCAGTTCCTTGGCTGCTGCCAGCATCAGATCCGCGTTCATCAGGCGCTGGAGGGGCAAGCCGACACGCCGGACTTCCTTGGCGATCGCGTCCTTGCCCTGCTCGAGGGCCTCCTCGCGGCGTTCCTTGGCGAACCACTGCCGGATCTTCGCCTTCGCACGGGGTGATCCCACGAACGACTGCCAGTCACGGCTCGGTCCCGCATTCGGATCCTTCGAGGTGAACACCTCGACGACCTCGCCGTTCTCGAGTTTGCGTTCGAGTGCGACGAGCCGGCCGTTGACACGCGCACCGATGCACCGATGCCCGACCTCGGTGTGCACCGCGTACGCGAAGTCCACCGGCGTCGACCCCGCAGGCAACGTGATCACGTCGCCCTTCGGGGTGAACACGAAGATCTCCTTGACCGCCAGGTCGTACCGCAACGACTCGAGGAATTCACCGGGGTCGGCGGCCTCCCGCTGCCAGTCCAGCAGCTGCCGCATCCATGCCATGTCGTCGAGTTCGTTGGCGTCACCGGCGTGCTTGCCCTTGGTTTCCTTGTAGCGCCAATGGGCGGCGATCCCGAACTCGGCGGTCCGGTGCATCTCACGCGTGCGGATCTGCACCTCGAGTGGCTTACCTTCGGGACCGATGACCGTGGTGTGCAGCGACTGGTACACCCCGTAACGCGGCTGGGCGATGTAGTCCTTGAACCTGCCCGCCATCGGCTGCCACAGGGAATGCACGACCCCGACCGCGGCATAGCAGTCGCGGATCTCGTTGCACAGGATGCGCACACCCACCAGATCGTGGATGTCGTCGAAGTCGCGTCCCTTGACGATCATCTTCTGGTAGATCGACCAATAGTGCTTGGGCCGGCCCTCGACCGTCGCATCGATCCGCGACGCGGACAATGTCGAGTTGATCTCGGCGCGCACCGTCGCGAGGTAGGTGTCGCGGGACGGCGCGCGGGTCGCCACGAGGCGGACGATCTCTTCGTACTTCTTCGGGTGCAGGATTGCGAACGACAAGTCCTCGAGTTCCCACTTGACCGTCGCCATACCGAGTCGGTGTGCGAGCGGCGCGATCACTTCGAGGGTTTCGCGGGCCTTGCGCGCCTGCTTTTCGGGCGGCAGGAACCGCATGGTGCGCATGTTGTGCAACCGGTCGGCGACCTTGATGACCAGGACCCGTGGGTCCCGCGCCATCGCGATGATCATCTTCCGAATGGTTTCGGCTTCGGCAGCATTCCCCAAGACGACCTTGTCGAGCTTGGTGACACCGTCGACGAGATGGGCGACCTCCTCGCCGAACTCGGCGGTGAGCTGCTCGAGGCTGTAGCCGGTGTCTTCCACCGTGTCGTGCAGCAACGCTGCCACGAGAGTGGTCGTGTCCATGCCGAGCTCGGCGAGAATCGTCGCGACCGCGAGCGGATGGGTGATGTACGGGTCGCCCGACTTGCGCTTCTGCGTCTTGTGCCGTTCCTCGGCGACGTCATAGGCGCGTTGCAGCTGTGACAGGTCAGCCTTCGGATACAACTCGCGGTGGATCGTGACGAGCGGCTCGAGCACCGGTTTGAGGGTAGTTCCGCGCTGACCGGTGATGCGCCGGGCCAGTCGGGCACGCACCCGCCGGGACGCGGACGTCGATGCCGGCGTCGGAGTGGGACCCGAGTTCGACGACCGATCAAGATTCTGGGTCATGCCCGCTCCTCCCACCGCAACCTGCCCGGACCGTCGCGCTCGGCCCGTCGAGGCCGTCGAGCCCCGATACCTGCGCCAACTGTAGTACTCAGATCCGCACGATCGCCGTCAGCGGGTACTTTGCCAACCGAGCGCGTCCCGCCAGCGCCTCGATCTCGGTGACGACCGCCACCGACACGACCTCCGCACCGGCGTCCTCGAGCAATCGGACGGTCGCGGCGAGGGTGCCACCGGTGGCCAGCACATCGTCGACGACGAATACCCGCCGACCGTCGAGCCGAATCGAATCGCCGGGGATCTCGATGGATGCGGTGCCGTATTCGAGCGAATACTCGCAGGTGTGCACGGGTGGCGGTAACTTGCCCGCCTTGCGCACAGCCAGCACACCGACCCCCAGTTCGCGGGCGACACCTCCGCCGAGGAGAAACCCCCGCGCATCGACCCCGGCAACCAATTCTGCCCCGGACGCGGTGGCCGCGAGCGCCGTGATCACCGCGCCGAACGCCGGTCCGTCTGCGAACACCGGCGTCAGATCGGCGAATCGCACCCCCGGGGTCGGGAAGTCGTCGACCCAGCGGGTCCGCTCGGACACCGCCTTCGCGGCGTGCTCGAGGACGGCAGGTTCGACGATTCCGTGCGTGTTCACCTGGTCAGTATCCACCGGTCCATGTTCCATCCGGCACCCGCGGTGGTCGGGTTCGCGACGGCTGCGTGCATGCCGGCGGCGAACGCGGCGGTGCGGGGCTGAGCGAACAGCGGTACCGTCGGCATCTCGTTCCACAGGATCGACTCGGCTTCACCGGCCAAACCGGCGACCGCGGCGTTGTCCGAGGTGACGAGCAGCGCGTCGAGGATCTCGTCGAGCCGGCGATTCGCGAAGCCACCGATATTGCTGCCGGTTCCGGAATGCAGTGTGTCGCGTGCGGCACCCTGGTTCGCCGTACCGCCCGCGCCGGCAACGGCGGCTGTGCCGGCGAGCACGGCGTCGACCTGCCCCGCCCTCAATTGGGACGGCACGAAGGTCTCGGACGCCGCATCGACGACGTCGATGCCCGCGTCGCGACAGGATTGGGCGATCGACTCGACGGTCCGGGCGCGGCGCGGGTCGGGGCCGAGATAGCCGACCCGTACGGTGATCCGATCCTGACCGCTGTCGGCGAGTTCGTCCGTCGCGGCCGCGCCGTCGGCCCGAGCGTATCGGGAGGCGGTTCCGGCGACGCCCGGGTACAGCGGTGAGTCCGCGCCGAGAATCCGCGAATCGACCGGACCGGCACCGATACCCGACTCGGGTGGGTCCCCTGCCGTGCCGAACTGCTCGAACAATTCGGTGCGGGGAATGCACAACGCGAACGCACGACGTGCCGCCGCATTCTCGAACACACCACGGGTTGCGAGAGTCAACTGTTCGACGTTGCGCGACGGAACCGTCGTGACGGCGGCTCCGTCACCTGCTCCGATACCGTCGAGTGCACCGTCGGCGCTGTCGACGACCTGGATCCGGCCGTCCCCGGACGCGGCGGACGCGGCCGTGCCACGCGGCCACACCACGATCGTGTCGGTGGCCGGGCGATTACCCCACCACCGTTCGTTCGCGACGAGGACGAGGCCGTCTTCGGCCGTGTACGACTCGACTCGATACGGCCCGGCCGACGGCAGCAGCGCCGGGTCGAGCGCCCCGGGTGTCAGGGTCCAGCCGGTATTCCAGAAGTCGGCCATGCGTCGCACCGCGTCGATATCACCATTGGTGATCGCAGCGACCGGGTCGGCCACCCCGGACGCGCGCGCCACGACGTGCGACGGAAGCAACTCGGTGGCCCCGAACAGCGACCGCCAGTCCGTGTCGCTTCGATCGGCACGGAAGACGACGGTGGCGTCCTTCGAACCCGGCTGGCATTCGACCCGGTCGATGTCGGCGTATCCGCCTCGGTGTGCGGCGTCGAATACGTTCACCGCGGCGCCCGTGTCGTCGGGTGCGGTGAAGCGACCGGACGCCGCGGCCCACGCCAGCACGAGATCATCACAGCTCATCGGTACCCCGTCGGAGTACACCGAATCTGCGGCCAATCGGTACTGGACGGTGAGCGCTTCGGCGGGAAGGACGGTCGCGGTGCCGACATCGGTGTCGGAGACGACCCGGCCTGCCGGCCCGACATAACCGAAACCCGGCTGCACGCGGGCGAACGCCTGCCGGGCGCCCGACGCCGCACCGTCGACGGTATTGGCGTTGTAGGTGGTGACGGCACCGTCGATCGCATACCCGATCGAGTGGAGCGGTTCGTCGGAGGAACCGCAGGCCACCGCCCCGGCCGCAATCGTGGTCACGACCAGGGCCGTGACCGCGGTCTTCAGCGACCGCCGACTACGTCCGCTGCGCTGGGTTCGCTCGGTTGCCGCCATCTCAGGGCCTTCTCTTGGCGCGCTTCCCCGTCGGTCGCGTACCCGGTCTCGGTGAGCGCTGGGGCTGCGCGGCCGGTGCGCGGCGCGGGGCCGTCC
>NZ_JBAQXC010000354.1:0-7308 GCF_049299235.1 Rhodococcus sp. (in: high G+C Gram-positive bacteria)
GGTCTGCACCGCTTCAGCACCGCCGAGGGTCGCACGCAGGTCGACGTCGCGCGGGCCGTCACACCGCCGGCGCCGGGCCGTCGGCTACCGAAATCGTTGACCGTCGGCGAGGTCCTGGCGATCCTCGACGCGACCGGCAGGGAAGCCGACGGACCCCGCGGTCTACGCGACCGGGCGCTGCTCGAGCTGCTGTATTCGACCGGTGCCCGCATCTCCGAGGCGGTCGGCCTCGATATCGACGACATCGACACCGACGCCAGAGTGGTGCTGCTGCACGGCAAGGGCGGCCGTCAACGCCTGGTGCCGATCGGCAGGCCCGCCCTCACCGCCCTCGACGCCTACCTGGTGCGCGGCCGGCCCGGCCTGTCCACCGGACGCACCCCGGCCCTGTTCCTCAACGCGCGCGGCGGACGCCTGTCCCGGCAGAGCGCCTGGCAGATCCTGCAGGTGGCCGCCGACCGCGCCGGCGTCACAGCCGCCGTCTCCCCACACATGCTGCGGCACTCGTTCGCCACCCACCTGCTCGACGGCGGGGCCGACGTGCGCGTCGTCCAGGAACTGCTCGGTCACGCGTCGGTCACCACCACCCAGATCTACACCCTCGTCACTGTCGGTGCGCTGCGGGAGGTGTGGGCCGGTGCCCACCCGCGGGCACGGTGAAGGCCACGCCCGGGATTCGTGTCCGTCCGCGGAACTCGGGGGCGAAGCGGTAGCGTTCGGACAGCAGACCAGTGACGCCGAAAGGCAGCAGCGCGGACATGGGGGAGGATCGGACCGTGGGGACACCGCACTCGCCCGCACCGGACACGGCCGACCCGGCTCCGGCCGCGGCACCCGCAGTCACCGACTCACCCGACGCCCGTGCCCAGTTCTCGGATCCGGTGCCCGACGGGGACCTCGGGCCCACCGGCCGGCCACGCCGCCACATTCCGGAACCACAGCCACTGTCGGTGCACGGCCCAGCGAAGATCATCGCGATGTGCAACCAGAAGGGCGGCGTCGGCAAGACCACGTCGACCATCAACCTCGGTGCGTCCCTCGCCGAATGCGGACGCCGCGTGCTGCTCGTCGACCTCGATCCGCAGGGCGCACTGTCCGCCGGGCTCGGCGTCGCTCACCACGACCTGGATCTGACCGTCCACAATCTGCTCGTCGAGCCGCGCGCCGCCATCGACGAGGTGCTCATGCGCACCCGCGTCGACGGCATGGACCTGCTGCCCAGCAACATCGACCTCTCGGCCGCCGAGATCCAGCTCGTCTCCGAGGTCGGCCGCGAACAGGCACTCGGACGCGCCCTGTACCCGGTCCTCGATCGCTACGACTACGTGCTCGTCGACTGCCAGCCGTCCCTGGGCCTGCTCACCATCAATGCCTTGGCCTGCGCCGACTCGGTGATCATCCCGATGGAGTGCGCCTTCTTCAGCCTGCGCGGACTGGCCCTGCTCAACGACACCGTCGCGAAGGTCCGCGATCGTCTCAACCCGCGGCTGACCGTCGGCGGCATCGTCGTCACCATGTTCGACTCGCGCACACTCCACGCCAGGGAAGTGATGTCCCGCGTCGTCGAAGTGTTCGGCGACCTCGTCTACGACAGTGTCGTCAACCGCACCGTGAAGTTCCCCGAAACCAGCGTCGCGGGCGAACCCATCACCACGTGGGCACCGCAGTCGGGCGGCGCCGAGTCGTACCGGGCGCTCGCCCGCGAAGTCATTCACCGCACCGGCCGCTGATCCGTGCACACCGACACCCAGGATCCGGCCGTCCCGGAACACCCCGACACCGCATCTCCCGACACCGCATCTTCCGACACCGCGCCGACCATCACAGGTGCCGCCGGTGACGAACCCGAGACGGGACGATTCCGGGTTCGGCTACGCAACTTCGAAGGCCCCTTCGACCTGCTGCTCGGCCTCATCTCACAACGCCGACTCGATGTCACCGAAGTTGCGTTGCACCAGGTCACCGACGAATTCATCGCCTACACCCGTACTCTCGGCCCGCAGGTCGGACTCGACCAGACCACCGAATTCCTCGTCGTCGCAGCCACCCTGCTCGATCTCAAAGCCGCCCGGCTGTTGCCCGCCGGGGACGTCGAGGACCCGGAGGACCTGGCACTGCTCGAAGCCCGCGATCTGCTGTTCGCGCGCCTGCTGCAATACCGCGCCTACAAGCAGGTCGCGGAGCTGTTCGCAGCCCTCGAATCCGCGGCGCTGCGCCGTTACCCACGCGCGGTGTCCCTCGAGGAACGCTACGAGGGGCTGCTGCCGGAGGTCACCCTCGGTGTCGACCCGCAGCGGTTCGCGGAGATCGCCGCCGCAGCGTTCCGCCCCACACCGCCACCACGCGTCGGCCTGGACCATCTGCATGTCCCGAAGGTGTCGGTGCCCGAACAGGCTGCCAGGATCCTCGAGCTGTTGCGCGCACGCGGCGCCGGAACTTGGACCGCATTCGGCGAGCTGACCGCCGAATGCGAGCGCGGCCTGCAGATCGTCGCCCGGTTCCTGGCGTTGCTCGAGCTGTACCGCGAACGCGCCGTCCAGTTCGACCAACCCGAACCGCTCGGCGACCTGCTCGTCGCCTGGACCGGCGAGAACGACGACGCCGTCGACTTCGAGGAGGACTACGGTTGACCGACACATCCGACCGCACCGCACCGGACGAGCACCTACCCGTCACCCGCGAATTCGACGCGGAGTTGCTCGAGATGTCCGACGACGAGCTCGTCGCCGCACTAGAGGCGGTACTTCTCGTGGTCGACACCCCGGCCTCGAATGGCCAGCTCGCCGCGGCGATCGGGGTCACCGAGACCCGCGTCGAGGCCGCACTGCACACGATGGCCGCGGCCCTGACCGCGCGCGGCTCCGGCATCGACCTGCGCTACGCCGCCGACGGCTGGCGATTCTACACCCGCCGCGACTTCGCGCCCTACGTGGAGAAGTTGCTGCAGGGCGGCGCCCGCACCAAACTCACCCGCGCCGCGCTGGAAACACTCGCCGTCGTCGCCTATCGGCAGCCGGTGACCCGCAGCCGCATCAGCGCTGTGCGCGGTGTCAACGTCGACGGGGTGATCCGGACGCTCCACGCCCGCGACCTGATCGCCGAATGCGGTACCGACCCGGAGACCGGCGGCACCCTCTACGCCACCACCGACCTGTTCCTCGAGCGACTCGGTGTGGCGTCGTTGCAGGATCTGCCGCCCGTCGCACCGCTGCTGCCGGACGTGGATGTGATCGACGACATCACCGAGAGTCTCGAGTCCGACCCGCGATTTGCGAGAATGGGAGGGAACTCGCGCACCGAGAACCTCCCGATTGCGGAGTTCGAGCCAGACAACTGACAGGAATACGTTGAATACACCCGCTCGCCGTGATGGCACACCGGACCGCAAGAAGAACGCTTCCCGCTCGGGCAAGACCCAGAGCTCGGGTAAGACCCAGAGCTCGGGTAAGACCCAGAGCTCGGGTAAGGCCCAGAGTTCAGGTAGGGCACAGGGACCGAAGAGGTCCGAGACACCCGGCAGTTCGGACGTCCCGAAGAAGGCGCATCGCAAGGGCAGCAGCACGCCGCTGAACAAGCGTGGTCGCCCGGCCGCCGCGAAACCCACCGCCAAGCGTCCCGCCCCGACCCCCACCATCAGCAACGCCAAACCCGCCCGGCATCAGCACAGCTCCACCGCGCCCGCGCAGCTTCCCGCCGGAGAAGGTGTGCGACTGCAGAAGGTGCTCGCCCAGGCCGGCGTCGCATCCCGTCGCGCCGCCGAAGAACTCATCGCCGCCGGGCGCGTCGAGGTCGACGGCATCATCGTCACCTCGCAGGGCCTGCGCGTCGACCCCGAGAACACCGTCATCCGCGTCGACGGCATCCGTGTCGTCGTCAAGAAGGACCTCGTGCACCTGGTCCTGAACAAGCCCCGTGGCTGGCAGTCCACCATGTCCGACGACCTGGGCCGGCCCTGCGTCGGCGACATCGTCTCCGAACGTGTCGCCGCCGGACAGCGACTGTTCCACGTCGGCCGGCTCGACGCCGACACCGAAGGACTGCTGCTGCTCACCAACGACGGCGAACTCGCCCACCGGCTGATGCACCCGTCGTTCGAGGTCACCAAGACCTACCTCGCGACCGTCAAGGGTGTGCTCGCCCGCGGCGTCGGCAAGCAGCTGCGCGCCGGGGTCGAACTCGAGGACGGCCCCGCCAAGGTCGACAACTTCGCGCTGCTCCAGGTCAACGAGGGTCAATCGCTCGTGCGCCTGGAACTGCACGAGGGCCGCAAACACATCGTGCGCCGACTCCTCGACGCCGTCGATCACCCGGTCGTGCGGCTCGTGCGCACCGACATCGGTCCCGTCGCGCTCGGCGACCAGCGACCCGGCACCCTCCGTGTCCTCGGCCGTAAGGAAGTCGGCGGCCTGTACCAGGCGGTGGGCCTGTGACCGGCCTCATCGTCGCGATGGACGGGCCGTCCGGCACCGGCAAGTCCACCGTCTCCAAACGTCTCGCCCGGCACCTGGGCGCCGCGTACCTGGACACCGGCGCCATGTACCGGGTCGCGACGCTGCACGCGCTGCGGCGCGGCACCGACCTGACCGACCCGGACGCGATCGCCGCCGCCACCGCGGACCTGCCGTGGTCGATCGGCACCGACCCGGGTGTCGAGGACATCCGCCTCGACGGGCAGGATGTGCGCGACGAAATCCGCGGCGGCGAGGTCACCGCCGCGGTGTCCGCGGTGTCCGCCGTCCCGCAGGTCCGGGCCATGCTCGTGGCCGCGCAGCAGCGGATCGGCCGCGAGTCCGGACGCATCGTCGTCGAAGGCCGCGACATCGGTACCGCCGTGTTCCCGGACGCCGACATCAAGATCTACCTGACCGCGTCCGTACAGGCTCGTGCACAGCGACGCAACAGTCAGAACATCGCCGAGGGTCGCGGCGACGACTACGATGCGGTACTCGCCGCGGTGCGACGCCGCGACCACCTCGATTCCACCCGGGCGGTGTCCCCGCTGCGCGCGGCCGACGACGCCGTGCCGGTCGACACCAGCGACATGAACATCGACGAGGTGATCGCCGCCCTGGTCGCGGTGGTCACCGAGCAGACGGGAGCGGCGCTGTGAGCGACGACACCACCACCGAATACTCCGATGCCGGTTTCGCCGGCGACGGCACCTGGTCCGAGGAATCGGACTGGGACATCGACCTGGGGGACGGCGGTGACCTCGAAGAATTCGTGCCGGTCCCGACCGTCGCGGTCGTCGGGCGCCCCAACGTCGGAAAGTCCACCCTCGTCAACCGCATCATCGGCCGGCGCGAAGCGGTCGTCGAGGACGTTCCGGGCGTCACCCGCGACCGCGTGTCCTACGAGGCGAACTGGAACGGCCGGCGCTTCCTGGTGCAGGACACCGGCGGCTGGGAACCCGACGCCAAAGGCCTGCAACAGTCCGTGGCCCGGCAGGCCGAGATCGCGATGCGCACCGCCGATGCGATCCTCGTCGTCGTCGACGCCACCGTCGGAGCCACCTCCGTCGACGAAGCCGTCGCACGGGTACTGCGCCGCTCCAAGACCCCGGTCATCCTCGTTGCCAACAAGGTCGACGACGACCGGGTCGAGGCCGAGGCCGCAGCGCTGTGGTCCATGGGTCTCGGCGAGCCGCACACCGTCTCGGCCACCCACGGCCGCGGCACCGGCGACCTGCTCGACGTGCTGCTCGAGACGCTGCCGGACACTCCGCGCGAAGGCACCGGTGGGGGCGGCCCACGGCGTGTTGCACTGGTCGGCAAACCGAACGTCGGCAAGTCCAGCCTGATCAACAAGCTGTCCGGCGACGAGCGGTCCGTCGTCCACGACGTCGCAGGCACCACCGTCGACCCGGTCGACTCGATCGTCGAACTCGGCGGCAAGCCGTGGCGGTTCGTCGACACCGCCGGTCTACGCAAGCGCGTCAACAGTGCGTCCGGTGCCGAGTTCTACGCGTCCTTGCGTACGCGCGGAGCCATCGACGCGGCAGAGGTCGCGGTTCTGCTGATCGACGCCGCTCAGCCGATCACCGAGCAGGACCAGCGAGTCATCACGATGGTCGTCGAATCCGGTCGGGCCATGGTGATCGCGTTCAACAAGTGGGACCTCGTCGACGAGGACCGCCGCTACGAACTGGGCCGCGAGATCGAACGGGACCTGCTGCGGGTGCCGTGGGCGGCGCGGGTGAACATCTCCGCGAAGACCGGCCGCGCCGTGCAGAAACTGGTGCCCGCGATGGAAACGGCGCTCGAGTCGTGGGACAAACGCATCTCCACGGGCCGACTCAACACGTGGCTGAAGGAGGTTGTCGCCGCGACGCCGCCGCCGATGCGCGGTGGCAGACTCCCGCGGGTGTTGTTCGCCACGCAGGCGGCCACGCGACCCCCGACGTTCGTGCTGTTCACCACCGGATTCCTCGAGGCCGGCTACCGCCGGTTCCTCGAACGCCGGTTGCGTGAAGAGTTCGGTTTCGACGGCAGTCCCGTCCGCATCTCGGTGCGGGTGCGGGAGAAGCGGGTCCGCAAGTAGAACACCTGATCGAAACGGCTGCTGACCAGGCGATTGGTGCATCAGTCCGTCCCTGTTGTAATCTCAACGAGCGCTCGACGAGAGCGCGGGCGGGCTGTGGCGCAGCTTGGTAGCGCACTTGACTGGGGGTCAAGTGGTCGCAGGTTCAAATCCTGTCAGCCCGACACCGAAAACCTCTTCCGATCCCGATCGGAAGAGGTTTTCGTGTCGATAGGGGATCCGCGGCGGTCACGATCCCGATAATTGGCAATTCGGGAGGACGGCGATGGCGGTACGAAGCCTCAACCACGCGGTGCTGTTCGTGTCCGATGTGGCACGCAGCGTGCACTTCTACACGACGGTGCTCGGCTTCGAGAAGCTACCGGTCGACTTTCCCGGCGCGGCCTTCCTGCGCGGCGCGAACTCGGCGAACGATCACGACCTCGGGTTGTTCCAGGCATCAGCCGCGCGCGGCGCGGACGGTTCGGTGGGGCTCTATCACCTGGCCTGGGAGGTCGAGACACTCGCGGACATGGTCGCGACACGTGACCGGATGGCAGCGGCCGGGGCACTGGCCGGCGCATCGAACCATGCTGCCACGAAGGCCCTGTACGGGCGCGACCCGGACGGAATCGAATTCGAGGTGACCTGGCTGGTACCGGACGACGCGGTGCCCGACGAACTCGTCCCCCCGGTCGCACCGACCCGCCCACTCGATCTCGACGCCGAAATCGCACGCTACGGACTGCACACACCGGGCGGTCCGCGGACGGACCGGAACCTCTACAC
>NZ_JBAQXC010000355.1:0-5304 GCF_049299235.1 Rhodococcus sp. (in: high G+C Gram-positive bacteria)
GGCGTTTCGGTTTTGATCGATCCGTCTTTGTCGGGCAGAGTGGGCGGGTGGCCGTATTCGAGGTGCTCTGGTTCGTCCTCTTCATTTTCTGGCTCCTGTTGATCGGACGAATCATCGTCGAGTTCATCCGGACCTTCGCGCGAGACTGGAAACCGACGGGATTCGTCGTGGTGGTACTCGAAGCGATCTTCACGGTCACCGATCCTCCTGTGAAGCTGCTCCGGCGGCTCATTCCCCCGCTGTCGTTGGGGGGTGTGCGGCTCGATCTGTCCATCATGGTCTTGCTGTTCATCGTCTATTTCCTCATGGCTTTCATCCCACGCGGAGGCATGGCCTGATTGCCGACGTCCGCGTTGCACAGGCTGCGCCGGCGCTGCTCTGTGCCAGAATGGAATGCCAGATACAGTGAGGTCGATACGCGTGACGCAATGCAGTTATCGACAGCACTGCGGATATCGACACGACTGCGGATATCGACTCGACCGTCGATTTCGGCTCGAAATGTGGATATCGCTGAACGCTGCTTGACCGTTTACACGACGCGTGAAGGGACCCTTCCATGCCGCTGACACCAGCTGATGTGCACAATGTCGCGTTCAGCAAGCCTCCGATCGGGAAGCGTGGCTACAACGAGGACGAGGTCGATGCATTCCTCGATCTCGTCGAGCAGGAGCTGACGACCCTTATCGAGGAGAACGCCGATCTGCGCCAGCGGGTGGCGGAGCTCGACCAGGAGCTCGCCGACGCGAAGAAGACAGCGCGCTCTGGCGGGCAGATACCGGCTGCGGCTCCGAAACCGGAACCCGTGCGGGTGGTGGACACTCCGAAGCCGGAACCGGCTCCGGCTCCGGTTCCGGCGCCTGCGCCTGCGCCCACCCCGGCTCCCGCTGCCGCAGCCGCCCCGGCAGGAGGCGACTCCAGCATGCAGGCAGCGAAGGTGATCGGTCTCGCACAGGAGATGGCGGACCGGCTCACCGGCGATGCCAAATCCGAGGCCGAGGAACTCGTCCGCAATGCCCGCACGAATTCCGAGCAGCTGGTGTCGGACGCCCGCACCCGCAGCGAGGCGATGATCGCCGACGCGCGTCAGAAGTCCGATGCGATGTTGTCCGATGCCCGGACCCGCTCCGAAACTCAGTTGCGTCAGGCCAAGGAGAAGGCCGACGCACTGCAGGCGGACGCGGAGAAGAAGCACACCGAGATCATGGCGACCATCAACCAGCAGCGGTCGGTGCTCGAGGGCCGCATCGAGCGGCTCAAGACATTCGAGCGCGAGTACCGTGTGCGCCTGAAGTCGTACCTGGAGTCGCAGCTCGAAGAACTCGAGCAGCGGGGCTCTGCAGTTCCGGTCGACGGCGACGAAGACACGTTCAACGGGTCGAACTCGGCGTCGTTCGGATCGACATCGTTCGCCAAGGGCAACAACTGATCGAGAGTCGGTCCCGATGCCGAATCTCGGATGAGGATTCGACATGCTCGTCGTGACCCTCGTACTCGCAGCCGTCGGATTCGGCCTGCTGGTCATTGCGTTGATGACCGGCTCGGTGGCGTGGGCCTGGGCCTGCATCGTGGTGTGTGTGGTCGGCGCCGTCCTGCTGCTGGTCAGCGCGCTGACCGGTGCCAGGGCCGAGTCCACCACCCCCACCCAGCGGCGGTCGGAACGTCCCGACCGCAACCGTGATCGAACCGATTGACCGACCGTCCTACAATGGACGAAACCCCGGATTTGTCCGGGAGACGATGATCCGGCCATCACCGGGGAGTCTTCGGAAGAACAGTTGTGCCCGCCGCCGCGGGACGACTCAGTAGAACCGAACGGGTGGGCCCGTCACAGCCTGCACGAGTGGCCCGTCCGGTCCGACCGGGCGGTGCAAGCGGGGTGGTACCGCGGTCGCGGCGCGCAGTGCGCGGTGATCGTCCCCGTGCCGAGCACGTCCAGGCACGGAGGAGCCCCACAGTGACCGAGAAATCAGCGACATCGGCGGTGACCGAGAAATCAGCGGTGACCGGCGGATATCCGCGCGTCGACTTCGGTGTCACCGCGGACTCGGGTGTCGATTTCCCCGAGCTCGAACAGCGGGTCCTGGCCCGCTGGGCGGAGGACGACACCTTCCGGGCGTCGCTGGCGCAGCGCGACGGGGCCGAGGAGTTCGTGTTCTACGACGGCCCGCCGTTCGCGAACGGGTTGCCGCACTACGGGCATCTGCTCACCGGGTACGTCAAGGACGTCGTGCCGCGGTATCAGACGATGCGCGGCAAGAAGGTCGATCGTCGTTTCGGCTGGGATTGTCACGGCCTGCCCGCCGAACTCGAAGCCGAGAAGCAACTCGGGATCAAGGACAAGTCCGAGATCGACACGATGGGCCTGGCCGAGTTCAATGCGTACTGCAAGCAATCGGTGCTGCGGTACACCGGGGAGTGGCGCGACTACGTCACCCGGCAGGCCCGGTGGGTGGATTTCGACAACGACTACAAGACCCTCGACCTGGACTTCATGGAGTCCGTCATGTGGGCGTTCAAGTCGCTGTACGACAAGGGCCTGATCTATCAGGGCTTCCGGGTGTTGCCGTACTCGTGGTACGAGCAGACTCCGCTGTCGAATCAGGAGACCCGGCTCGACGACGCCTACAAGATGCGTCAGGACCCGGCCGTCACCGTCGACATGGTGCTGCGCGCGCCCGGCACCGAACTCGACGGAGCCAATGCGCTGATCTGGACGACCACGCCGTGGACGCTGCCGTCGAACCTGGCGATCGCCGTGCACCCGGCGATCACCTATGTGGCGGTGCGGGGTGGTGGTGACGGCGAGCAGAAGACGTACCTGCTCGCCAAGGACCGCCTGAGTCACTACTCCCGTGAGTTGGGCGACGAACCCGAGGTGCTCGCCGAGTACGCAGGCGCCGACCTTGTCGGCCTCGCCTACGAGCCGCCGTTCGACTTCTTCGCCGGCCGCGACAACGCGCACCAGGTGATCGCCGCCGACTACGTCACCACCGATTCCGGTACCGGCATCGTTCACCTCGCTCCGGCCTTCGGTGAGGAGGACATGGAGTACTGCCAGCGCAACGGCATCGAACTGGTGCAGCCCTTGGATCCGGGCGGAAAGTTCACCGCGATGGTTCCGCCCTACGAGGGACTGCAGGTGTTCGATGCGAACCCAGTGATCATCAAGGACCTCAAGGCCGCAGGCAAGCTGTTGCGGCACGAGACCATCGAACACTCGTATCCCCATTCGTGGCGTTCGGGCCAGCCGCTGATCTACATGGCGGTGCCGTCGTGGTTCGTGGCCGTCACCAGTTTCCGCGACCGGATGGTGGAGCTGAACCAGGAGATCACGTGGGTGCCCGAGCACATCCGTGACGGCCAGTTCGGCAAGTGGCTCGAAGGCGCGCGCGACTGGAACATCAGCCGTAACCGCTACTGGGGCAGCCCGATTCCGGTATGGGTATCGGACGATCCCGCCTACCCGCGGCTCGACGTGTACGGCTCGCTCGACGACCTCGAGGCGGATTTCGGAGTACGTCCGGACGATCTGCACCGGCCGATGATCGACCAGCTCACCCGGCCCAACCCGGACGACCCGACGGGCCGTTCGACGATGCGGCGTGTGCCCGAGGTGCTCGACTGCTGGTTCGAGTCGGGCTCGATGCCGTTCGCGCAGGTGCACTACCCGTTCGAGAACCAGGAGTGGTTCATCGGGGCGAGCGGAGCGACGGGGGATGACACTGCACACTTCCCGGGCGACTTCATCGTCGAGTACAACGGGCAGACCCGCGGCTGGTTCTACACGCTGCACGTGCTCGCGACCGCACTGTTCGACCGTCCGGCGTTCAAGTGTGTTGCCGCGCACGGCATCGTCCTCGGTGACGACGGCTTGAAGATGAGCAAGTCCAAGGGCAACTACCCGGATGTCAACGAGGTGTTCGCGCGTGACGGATCCGACGCGATGCGCTGGTTCCTCATGTCCTCCCCGATCCTGCGCGGCGGCAACCTGGTCGTCACCGAGCAGGGCATCCGCGAAGGTGTCCGCCAGGCACTGCTGCCGTTGTGGAACGCGTGGAGCTTCCTGCAGTTGTACGCATCGAAGCCCGGTACGTGGCGCACCGATTCGCCGCACGTGCTCGACCGCTACATTCTCGCCAAACTCGCCGAGACCCGCGACGTCGTGACCGACGCCCTCGACGTCGTCGACATTGCCGGTGCGTGCGACGAACTGCGCACCTTCTGCGACGCCCTGACCAACTGGTACGTGCGTCGTTCCCGGAACCGCTTCTGGGATGAGGACACCGACGCGATCGACACGTTGCACACGGTTCTCGAGGTTGTGGCGCGATTGGCGGCACCGTTGCTGCCGATGGCGTCGGAGGTGATCTGGCGCGGCCTGACCGGTGGCCGTTCCGTCCACTTGGCGGACTGGCCCGCGGCCGGTGACATCCCCGCCGACACCGAATTGGTGGCGGCGATGGACGAGGTGCGGGCCGTGTGCTCGACCGTGCTGTCGCTGCGCAAGGCACAACAGTTGCGCGTGCGGCTGCCGCTGCCGAAGGTGACGGTCGCGACTCCCGGGTCGGCGAGCCTCGCGCCGTTCGTGGAGTTGATCGGCGACGAAGTGAACGTCAAGCAGGTCGACCTCACCGACGACGTCGAGACTCATGGCCGGTTCGAGGTCGTCGTCAACGCCCGCGCCGCGGGCCCGCGCCTCGGCAAGGACGTGCAGAAGGTCATCAAGGCCGTCAAGTCCGGCGACTGGACCGAGGATGCCGACGGCACCGTGACCGCCGCCGGGATCGCGCTGCTTCCCGAGGAATACACGAGCAGGCTCGTGGCCGCCGAGCCCGAGTCGACGTCGGCGTTGCCGGGCGGCAGCGGGCTGGTCGTGCTCGATTCGACGGTCACCGAGGAACTCGAGGCGGAGGGCTGGGCGAAGGACCGCGTCCGCGAACTGCAGGACGCGCGTCGCAACCTCGGCCTCGAGGTGTCCGACCGGATCTCGGTGCAGTTCGAGGTGCCGACCGAGCGGGCCGAGTGGGCGGCCCGTCACCGTGATCTGATCGCCGGGGAGGTCCTTGCGACGACCTTCGAGCTGGCAGCAGTGGGTTCCGGTGTCGTGGGTTCCGATGCCGTGGATCTCGGAGAGGGAGCCCGCGCGACTATCACCAAGGCTTGACCAAGGCACCAAGGCATGACCCGGGCAGGTCGGTGTCGGGCACTACCCTGAACCGGTGCCCGTCACCGTGAACCGGCGCTGGGTGCTGCACCTGGACCTCGACGCGTTCTTCGCGTCCGCCGAACAGTTGACCCGGC
>NZ_JBAQXC010000356.1:0-10260 GCF_049299235.1 Rhodococcus sp. (in: high G+C Gram-positive bacteria)
GAACTCGCTGATGCCGACCAGATGGAACCAGCCGTGCATCAGCAGGTAGTACAGCCCGTGGACGGCATCCCATTCGGCGAGTACGTCGACGAGTTCACCGACGGGACGGTTCGCGGCGGAGATGGTGGCGGCTTCGTCCCACCACAGGGACGGCACCCACGAGAATGCCGTTCCGATCAGCGCGGTACCGATACCGGCGAACAGGGGTATCGGCCACGCGTGCACGGGCTACTCCGTGATGCCGTACAGCCGTGCCCAGTTCTCGCGGCTGGTGAGTTGCGGGCGAGCGTCCTGCCACACCGTCTTCATGCGCGGTGCTTCCTTGCGGAGTCGCCAACACACCTTCGCGGCCTGCTTCGCCAGGTCGATTGCCGTATTCTTGTCGCGTCGGCGCACACGCACCGCGTTCTGCGACGAGTCGGTGACGACGGCGGTGTCGAACAGCGACACATGCCACCAGTTCGCGAAGTGCGCGGGCACGGTGACCGAGCGCCGGTCGACGCGGCCGGTGAACTGCTGCACGGCCCGCTTGACCAGCACGAGGCCCTCACGTTTTTCGTCCGGTTCGAACTCCCACACCGACATCTGGGTGTGCGGGTCGGCGTCGGCGCCGACCTTCGCCGCGGATTGCGGCTTCGTCTCCGGGTATCGGGCGCGGAGTTCGCGCAGCTCACCGAGCACTGCCTGGCCGCCGTCGTGCAGGAAATCCGGGCCGGTGAGGAAGTCCTCGGCGGCCTTGATGAACGTCGCGGCCAGTCCGTACTGCATCGACACGATCAGTTCGCTGATCTTGCGGAACAGGTACTTGGACATGTCGTTTCCGTCGAACCGACCGTAGATCGCCGAGACGATCAGGCCGTTGCGGATACTGAAGTACCGCGCCCAGTCGTCGTAGTCCTTGAGGTAGAAATCGGCGTGCCACACACCGGCGTTCGGCAACGTCACCGTCGGGTGACCGGCGAACCGCGCGCGGATGCCGTACTCGATGTCGTCCCACTGGAAGAACAGCGGGAGCGGAAGCCCGCAGTCGGCGATGATCTCGGCGGGCAGCAGACATGTCGACCAGCCGTTCCAGCCGGCGTCGAAGCGCGCGTCCTGCTTCTTCTTGACCAGGTCGATACCCATGCGGGCACCCGGGGTGAGCTCGCCCGCCGTGATCTCGTCGAGCACCTCACGCTCGGCGCTGACGTGCAGCATCTGAGGATTGCTCAACGACAGCATCTGCGCGCCGATGATCGCCGGCTGCACCGTCATGTTCGCGAACGCGTTCATCCGCAGCACCGATTCCGGTTCGCACAGGATGTCGTCGTCCATGACGATGACATTGGCGTGCGCCGAGTTCGGCGATCCGGTGATCTCGTACATCCCGCGGGAGAACCCACCTGCACCGCCGAGATTCGGTTGCGTGATGTAGACGAGCTTGTTGCCGAGCCGGTCGGCGACGTCACGGAACGCCGCGCGGGTCTGCACCTGGTCGGTGCCCTGGTCGACGACGCACACGACGTCGATGTCGGCCATCGCACCGTCGTCGGAGGCGAGGGTGCCGACGGTGACGGAACAATCGTCGGCGCGGTTGTGGGTGCAGATGACGACCGCGGCGGGACGCAGATGCTCGGGGGCCGCCACGGTCCAGCGCACATCGGAGATGTTCAGCGACCCGGACGTGGCCTCCGCGGAGATCCACAGCGCACCACCGTCGACGAACCGTTCGATGGTCAGATCCAGGTCGAGCTCGCCGGAGCCGGAAACCTTCTCGACGGTGACGAGCCGTTCGCGGCCGCGGGCGTCGGACGCCCACACCGAGAACGTCGCCGAACCGGACGAGGCGTACGCGAGCTGCACATGGACGGTCTCGACGTCGGTCCAGCGCTGCCAGAAGCTGGCCGGGAACCGCCCGAAGTAGGTGTTGGTGTTCATCGTCGCGCCGTCGGCCAACTGCAGTCCGGTGCGGTCGGCGGCGACGGAGCCCTTGGTGAAGGCGTACATCTTCTCCGGCACTCGCGGTGACAGCGACGCGAACAGTCCGCGCTGAACGATCAACCGGTCGCGGCCGGCGGGCTCGGTAAGGACGTCCTCGAGGGCGTCGATGTTGCTGTCGATCGGTGTCGTGTCGCCGGCCGTCGCCTGCTCCATCGAGCTACTCCCCGTGTGGTCGATCCTGATGTGGTCCGGATGCGACAGTAGCAGCGCCCAACCGTCTACCCGCGCGATGCGCGCCGAGCCTCACCACACGCCGCCCGCTTTCTCCCGATTTGCACGTATTGCCCGAAACGGACTGTTCACGCAGGTCAGGGGTGGACAATCGTCTCGGTACGGGCGTAGGAGCGTTCGGTGGCGGCCTTCTGCGGACGCCACCAATCCTCATGACCGCGATACCACTCGACGGTCGCGGCCAGGCCGGAACGGAAGTCGCCGTAGCGCGGGCGCCACCCCAATTCACGGCGCAACCGCGACGAATCGATCGCGTACCGCAGATCGTGGCCGGGCCGGTCGGTGACGAAATCGAAATCGCCGGGGTCCCGGCCGCACAACTCCAGAACGGTCTCGACGACGGTACGGTTGTCGGTCTCGCCGTCGGCCCCGATCAGATAGGTCTGCCCGATCTCGCCCTTCTCGATGATCGTCCACACCGCACTGTTGTGGTCGTCGACGTGGATCCAGTCCCGCACATTGCAACCCGACCCGTACAGGCGGGGACGCATCCCGTCGAGGACATTGGTGATCTGCCGGGGCACGAATTTCTCGACATGCTGGTACGGGCCGTAGTTGTTCGAACAATTCGAAAGGGTCGCGGCCACCCCGAACGACCGCACCCACGCGCGCACCAGCAGATCCGAACCGGCCTTCGTCGCCGAATACGGGCTCGACGGGTTGTAGGGCGTCGACTCGGTGAACTTCGCCGGATCGTCGAGTTCGAGATCGCCGTACACCTCATCGGTGGAGATGTGGTGATACCGCACCCCGTGCCTGCGCACCGCCTCGAGCAGCGTAAACGTCCCGATGAGGTTGGTGTGCACGAACGGGGACGGGTCGCTGAGGGAATTGTCGTTGTGGGATTCCGCGGCGAAATGCACCACCAGATCGCTGTCGGCGACGAGCCGCTCGACAAGTTCTGCGTCGGCGACGTCGCCGTGTACGAACGAAATCCGATCGGCGACCGGATCGAGGGACGCCCGGCTGCCCGCGTAGGTGAGCTTGTCGAGCACTGTCACGCGCACGTCGGGCCGGTCCGCCACGGTCCGGTGCACGAAGTTCGCACCGATAAAACCCGCACCACCGGTAACAAGCAACCTCATGGCGCCAACCCTACTCATGGGACACTGACCGACATGCGCGGAATCATCCTGGCAGGCGGAACCGGATCGAGACTGCATCCACTGACTCTCGCGGTGAGCAAACAGCTCATGCCCGTGCACGACAAACCGATGATCTACTACCCGCTCTCCACACTGATGCTTGCCGGCATCCGCGACATCCTCGTCATCACGACCCCCCACGACGCGCAACAGTTCCATCGGCTCCTCGGCGACGGATCGAAGTTCGGTATCGACCTGACCTACACCGTCCAGGACCGGCCCGACGGCTTGGCCCAGGCGTTCGTGCTCGGCTCCGACCATATCGGCGACGATTCGGTCGCCCTGATCCTCGGCGACAACATCTTCTACGGGCCACGGTTGGGCACCCAGCTCACCCGATTCGACGGCATCGACGGGGGTGCCGTGTTCGCGTATCGGGTGTCCAATCCGGTCGCGTACGGCGTCGTCGAATTCGACGAGAACTGTCGCGCACTGTCGCTGGAGGAGAAGCCCGCCGACCCCAAGTCGAACTATGCGGTTCCCGGCCTGTACTTCTACGACAACGACGTCATCGAGATCGCGAAGGGGTTGCGACCGTCCGCGCGCGGTGAATACGAGATCACCGACGTCAACCGCGAATATCTCAATGCCGGGAAACTGCAGGTCGAGGTGCTGCCCCGAGGAACGGCCTGGCTCGACACCGGCACCTTCGATTCGCTGCTCGACGCCTCGAACTACGTGCGGACCATCGAGGAACGACAAGGCCTGAAGATCGGCGCACCCGAAGAAGTGGCGTGGCGGTCCGGCTACATCACCGACGACGAACTCGCCGCCCTCGCGCACCCGCTGCTCAAATCGGGGTACGGCACCTATCTGCTCGACCTGCTCGAGCGGGGGAAGAACGCGTGATGCAGTACCGAGAATTGAGCGTGCCAGGTTCGTGGGAGATCACCCCGACACAGTTCGGCGACGACCGCGGGCTGTTCCTGGAATGGTTCAAACAGTCCACGTTCACCGAGGCCACCGGCCGGTCACTGGATCTACAGCAGGCGAACTGCTCGGTGTCCGCGGCCGGGGTGCTGCGCGGCATCCATTTCGCAGACGTCCCGCCCGGCCAGGCGAAGTACGTCACGTGTGTGTCGGGATCGGTGCTCGACGTCGTCGTCGACCTGCGGGTCGGCTCCCCCACCTTCGGGCAGTGGGATTCGGTGCTGCTCGACACCGTCGACCGTCGCGCGGTCTTCCTGCCGGAAGGGCTGGGCCACGGCTTCCTGTCACTCGAGGACCACTCGACCGTGGTGTATCTGTGCTCCACGGGCTACAACCCCGAACGCGAACACGAAGTGCATCCCCTCGACCCGGCCATCGGCATCGACTGGCCCGTGGTGGGGACAGGCGGATACGAGCTGTCGGCGAAGGACCAGGCCGCACCCACCCTCGCCGAAGCCACGGTCGCCGGGCTGCTGCCGAGGTACTGATCGTTCTGTGTGGATTTGTGTCCGCCCGGCGAACACAAATCCACACAGAAGATGCGACGCGGAACCGGACCGCCCCAGTTCACGTCGAAAAAGGCATGGACCGGACGAAAATCCACGCGATCATGGCCCGCCAGGACGGCGTCGTCACCCGCTTACAGGCACTCGAGCACGGGATGAGCCCGTCGATGGTGACCCGGCAGCTGGCCACCGGAGAATGGGCGACGCTCGGGCCGGGCGTCTACCTGCGCGCCGACCGGGAACGCACCGACGCGGTGATGCTGCGGGCCGCGGTCTACGCTGCCGGACCGGACGCGCTGGCCTGGGGACCGAGCGCAGCGTGGTGGCACGGCATCCTCGAACAGCCGCCGACGCGGCACTACGTCACCGTTCCCAAACATCGGACCCGGCCGCGCAGTCGCGATATCCGCCTCCGGCGGCGTGACCTGCATTGGAAGGATGTGGTCCTGGTTCGGGGCCTGTCCGTGACGGCGCTTCCACTCACTGTCCTCGAGGCTGCCGTCGAGATACCGGACGGATCGGTGCTCATGGACCGGGCACTGCAACGGCACACGTCGCTCGAGGTGCTGCAGCGGGTGCATCGCCGGAACTCCCGACGGCACGGCGCGCGCTCGGCGTCGCTGCTGCTGTGCTCGGCCGGCGAAGGCGGGCACTCGGAAGCCGAACGCACCCTGCACCGTCTGCTCCGCGAGGCCGGCGTGACCGGGTGGCGGGCCCACGTGTGGAGTTGCGGCTACGAGATCGACGTGGCATTCGAGGCGCACCGCGTCGCCGTCGAGGTCGACGGGTGGGCGTGGCACCGTGACGCGCATCGCCACCGCCGCGACACCGAACGGCAGAATGTCCTGGTCAACGCCGGCTGGCATGTGCTGAGGTTCACCTGGCACTCGCTGACGCGGGACCCGGAAGGGGTGCTCCGCCAGATCGGCGCCGCGTTGGCCGGACGCCGTTAACGAATCCGGAAGATCACCGCGCGTTGCACCACGAAGTTGACGACGGTCGCGACACCCTGCGCCACGACGAAGGCAAGCGGATCCCGCCACCATTCCTCGGGCAGCGACTCGTTGAGCACCCGGTTGATCCCCACCTGCGCGAGGAACGTCACCGCATACAGCACGACCACCGCGACGAACCGGGCCCGGCTCGGTTCCGCCTTGAACGTCCAGCGCCGGTTGATGAGGTACGCAGTCGTGGTCCCGGCCACGAAGGAGATGGCCTTGGCGAGGTCGCGGGTGACACCGAACGCCATCAGCAGCACGTACAGGCCGTAGTCGACGATCGCAGACAATCCGCCGGTCGCCACGAACCGGACGATCTGCGTCTTCAGGTCGAGAGCATCGTCCGCGATGTTCTCGGTGACGGGAATCTCGACCGGAAGCGGCGCCCGATGCTCGGGCTCGGACACGTCGTGGGTTTCGGGCACGGCGTCGAGAATATCGCCCGGGTCGCGCCGGCCTTGACCTCGAGCCGACTCGAGGTTGCACGATCGGGGCATGCCCGTCGAACTGAACCACACCATCGTCCACGCCACCGACCGCGACGCCTCCGCACGGTTCGTCGCCGACATCCTCGGCCTCGACGCCCCCACCCTCTTCGGACCGTTCCAGATCGTGCAGGTCGCGGGCGTCTCACTCGACTTCATGGCCGGCAGCGGGCCGGTCCGCCCCCAGCACTACGCCTTCCTCGTCGGCGAATCCGAGTTCGACGAAATCTTCGGGCGCATCCGCGAGCGCGACCTCGACTACTGGGCCGATCCGGGGCATCGACGGCTCGGCGAGATCAACACGAACGACGGTGGTCGCGGCGTGTACTGGGACGACCCGGACGGCCACAACCTCGAAATTCTCACCCGCCCGTACGGGGGTGACAAACAGGGGTGACAAACAGGGGGTGACAAAAGGCATCTTGTGGACCTGCCCGTACGCGCGGGTAGCCTCTATGTCGATGTCCACGACTGCTGCCGAGCAGGCGCCCGCGCCGCTCCCCACCCAGACCCGCACCCTGACCGGCTGGGGGCGCACTGCGCCGACCACCGCGGAAGTGCTGTCCACCCCCGACGTCGAACTGATCGCCGCAGCGGTCGCTCGGGTCGCGGAGCAGAACGAGTCCAAGCCGACGCACCTGCGCCGCGGCGTCATCGCCCGTGGCCTCGGCCGCTCGTACGGCGACCCCGCGCAGAACGCCGGTGGTCTCGTCGTCGATATGACGGCACTGAACAAGATCCACACCGTCGACCGGGACACCCGGCTCGTGACGGTGGACGGCGGTGTCACCCTCGACCAGCTGATGCGGGCCGCGTTGCCGTTCGGCCTGTGGGTTCCGGTACTGCCCGGCACCCGGCAGGTCACCATCGGCGGTGCCATCGGTGCCGACATCCACGGCAAGAACCACCACAGCGCCGGCAGCTTCGGCAACCACGTGCGGTCGATGGACCTGCTCACCGCCGACGGTCAGGTCCGCACGATCACCCCGGGCGGACGCAACGCCAAGCTGTTCTGGGCGACGGTCGGCGGCATGGGCCTGACCGGCATCATCCTGCGCGCGACCGTCGAGATGACCGCCACCGAGACGGCGTACTTCATCGCGGACAGTCGTCGCACCGAATCCCTCGACGAGACGATCGCCCTGCACAGCGACGGCTCCGAAGCGAACTACGACTACTCGAGCGCCTGGTTCGACGCGATCTCCCCCGAACCGAAGCTGGGCCGCGCCGCCGTGTCACGGGGTAGTCTCGCCCGACTCGACCAGTTGCCGAAAAAGCTGCAGAAGAACCCGCTGAAGTTCGATGCGCCGACGCTGCTGACGCTCCCCGACGTGTTCCCCAACGGGCTCGCGAACAAGTTCAACTTCACCGCGATCGGCGAGTTGTACTATCGCAAGACGAAGAACGCGGACAACCAGATCCAGAACCTGACGGCGTTCTACCACCCGCTCGACCTGTTCGGCGAATGGAACCGCGGCTACGGCTCGAACGGTTTCCTCCAGTACCAGTTCGTGGTGCCACCGGAGGCCGTCGGCGAGTTCAAGCAGATCATCCGCGACATCCAATCGTCCGGGCATCATTCGTTCCTCAACGTGTTCAAACTGTTCGGCGAGGGCAACAAGGCGCCGCTCAGCTTCCCGATGCCGGGCTGGAACATCTGCGTCGACTTCCGCATCAAGCCGGGACTCAACGAGTTCGTCACCGAACTCGACAAGCGGGTCCTCGAATTCGGTGGTCGCCTCTACACGGCGAAGGATTCGCGCACCACCGCCGAGACGTTCCACGCGATGTACCCGCGCATCGGCGAATGGCTCAAAGTCCGCCGCAACATCGACCCCACCAACGTCTTCGCTTCCGATATGTCCAGAAGGTTGGAACTCCACTGATGATCAACGCCGTCGGCAACCCCCAGACCCTGCTGCTGCTCGGTGGCACCTCCGAGATCGGCCTGGCCATCGTCGAGGAATACCTGCGCAAGGCACCGGCCCGCGTCATCCTCGCGGCCCTGCCGAACGATCCGCTGCGCGAGGCCGCGGTCGCGCAGGCGCAGGCCGCGGGCGCCACCAAGGTCGACCTGGTCGACTTCGACGCCCTCGACACCGAAAACCATCCGAAGGTCATCGACGAGGCCTGGCAGGGAGGTGACGTCGACGTCGCGATCGTCGCGTTCGCCCTCGACGGTGACGCCGAAGAACTGTGGCAGAACCAGCGCAAGGCCGTGCTCGTCGCGAACGTCAACTACACCGCGTCCGTCTCGGTCGGTGTCCTGGTCGGCGAGAAGATGAAGGCGCAGGGCTTCGGCCGGATCATCGCGATGTCGTCGGTCGCCGGTGAACGCGTCAAGCGCGCCAACTTCGTCTACGGCTCCACCAAAGCCGGACTCGACGGTTTCTACCTCGGACTCGGTGAGGCGCTCGCGCCGTTCGGGCCGAAGGTCACCGTGGTGCGACCGGGCATGGTGCGCACCCAGTTCAGCGCGCACGTCAAGGAAGCGCCGCTGACGGTGAACAAGGACGTCGTCGCGGCACTCGCGGTCGCGGCGTCCGACAAGGGCAAGGAAATCGTCTGGGCGCCCGGCCCGTGGCGATTCGTGATGATGGTGTTGCGGCACGTTCCGCGCGCGGTCTTCCGCAAACTGCCGATCTAGACTTCCACACGGCACTGCCCCGCCCGATCCTGAATCCGGCGGGGCAGGTTCGTCTCTACTGTACGTAGCCGACGCCGCTCTGGAACCCGGTCATCGGCCCGTAGCAGGCATTGGTGACGGGTCCCTCGTTGGTGAAGGTGCCCATCACCTGGCCTGCCTCACCGGCCGCGTTCGAGGCGTAGCCGACGCCGGGTTGCCCGACGACGACACACTGGTACGGCTCGAGATTCGCGTCGTCGGTCAACTGCCCATCGATCGGGCCGCCCGGATCACCCGGTGTGATCACCGGGACAGCCGACGCCTGCGCAGCGCCGACCACGAGCAGTGGAACCGCCGCGAGCGCGGCGAACAACGCGCGAACCGACGTTCGTGTCATGACTTCTTCAGCCTTCCGTTCGGCTCCACTCGGTGTTTCCGAGTGACCCCCGACGCGATAGCGGCCGTGACCCTCCGGTGGCATCTCGACCACCGTCGCTTCTGTCCAGCATGCGGGGTGGAGGGGTCGAAGTGCCAGAGTCCGCACTACTCGAATCTGCGGTTGCCGCGCCACAGAGCATGCCGGGCATCCCCCTATGCTCGGATGGTGCTCACCGCCTCCGAAGTAGCCCCCGCACGCCGTGTCGCTGCGACGCTCGCCCAGTTCGTGTGCGCCGCGGTCGTCGCCGCGGTGGTCGCGACCGTCGGTCTGTTCGCATTCGCGCGGGTGCAGTGGCCGGCGTTCACCTCGTCGAATGTGACACAGGCGATCACGACGGTGCTGCAGGTCGCGGCGCTGGCGGTCCTCGCGGTGTCGGTGTGGCTGCTGCGTCGGCGCCGGGTTCCGCTGTTGGCGCGGGTGTTGTCGTGGGCGGGTGTGTCCGGCCTGGTGACAGCGACGTTGGGGATGCCGCTGGCCGCAACGAAGCTGTATCTGCACGGCATTTCCGTCGACCAGGAGTTCCGTACCGAGTATTTGACGCGGTTCACGGATTCGGCGGCGCTGCACGACATGACCTATATCGACCTGCCGCCGTTCTATCCGGCGGGCTGGTTCTGGGTGGGCGGTCGCGTCGCGGACGTGCTCGGCATGGACGGCTGGGAAGCGTTCAAGCCGTATGCGATCGCATCGCTCGCGGTCGCAGCGGCCGTCGCGATGGTGCTGTGGTCGGAACTGGTGCGGTCGGATCTGGCAGTGCTCGTCACGACCGCGACGACCGCGATCGTCCTGGCGTACGGCTCCCCCGAGCCGTACGGGGCGATCATCGCGCTGCTGCTGCCCGCCGCGCTCGTCCTGGCCTGGGGCGCTTTCGCACCCGTGTGCCTTTTGGGCTACCAGGGGGGCCCAAAAGGCACACGGCA
>NZ_JBAQXC010000357.1:0-40066 GCF_049299235.1 Rhodococcus sp. (in: high G+C Gram-positive bacteria)
CCACCACGTCCACGCGGGCGACAAGCGTCTCGGCGGCATCGAGCAGTGCCGCGACCCGCCCCGGCACGGACACCGCGAACACCGCTGTCTCGACCGTGCGATCCAGCGCTGTGCGAGTCGCATCGACGACAGAGGACAACAGCGGCACGGCAGGTAGAGAGATCACCGGACCATCGTGCCCGACGGTGCCCTGGGTCTGCCCATCCGAGTCGATCTCACGTTTGCGAACTCCCCAGCGTCTACCGGATACGACCCCCGGCCCCGCATGGAAGGATCGACATCGTGAACGCAGTGCGAACACACACCGTGATCGACTCGCCGATCGGCGATCTGACCCTGGTAACCACCGACGGAACACTGTCGGGTCTCTACCTCGCCGAGCACCGGCACCGGCCCGACCCGGCGACCTTCGGGCCGCACGCCGCGCGCGGCTTCGAGCAGATCCGTGAGGAACTAGACGAGTACTTCGACGGCGTCCGCACCGAGTTCACCGTTCCGCTCGCACTCGCCGGGACGGAATTCCAGCGCAGCGTCTGGGCTGAACTGCGGGCGATCGACTACGGCACCACGCGCACGTACACGGAACTCGCGACCGCGATCGGCCGGCCGACGGCGATCCGAGCGGTCGCGGCGGCCAACGGCCGGAACCCGGTGAGCATCGTGGTGCCGTGCCACCGCGTCATCGGCAGCGACGGCACCCTCACCGGCTACGCGGGCGGACTCGACCGCAAACGATTCCTCCTCGACCGCGAATCCCGGACCCTCCATGCCCCGGCCTGACCGGATACTGCCCTTCGAACGGGTGGTCGCGACGCACGGTGCCACGGTGCGGCGGGTGTGCCGCGCGTTGCTCGGGCCGGTCGACGCGGACGACGCTTGGTCCGAGACGTTCCTTGCGGCATTGCGGGCCTATCCGGATCTGAATCCGGGCAGCAACGTCGAGGCGTGGCTGGTTACCATCGCGCACCGCAAAGCCATCGACGTGCACCGCGCGCGTGCCCGCATCCCGGTGCCCACCGAGACACTCCCGGACCGGCCCACCGCCACCGGCGTCCCGGGTGCCGGCGACGACGAACTGTGGCAGGCGGTTGCCGCATTGCCGTTCACACAACGCGCCGCCGTCGTCTACCACCACATCGCGGGACTGCCCTACGCGGAGATCGCGGTGATCCTCGGGAACAGCACCGACGCGGCCCGTCGCGCCGCGGCGGACGGACGGGCCGCGCTGCGCCGCCACTATCAGCTCGAGACAGGAGCCCGGCGATGACTCCTCCCCGCCCTGAGGCATCCACGACCGATCTCGCGTGGCTGCATACCCGGCTCGTCGTCGAAGCGCATGCCGCCGGCCTGCTCGACCTCGCCTATCGTGTCGTCGACTCGCCCGTCGGATCGCTGCTCGTCGCCGCCACCGACGCAGGCATTGTGCGCGTCGCGTTCGCCGTGGAGGGCCACGACGACATCCTCGACGACCTCGCCACCCGCATCAGCCCCCGCATCCTCGAAGCACCCGCACGACTCGACACCGCGACCCGACAACTCGACGAGTATTTCCACGGTCGCCGCCGCACCTTCGACCTGCCGCTCGATCTGCGGCTCGCCACCGGTTTCCGCCGCGAGGTCATCGTGCACCTGCCGGAGATCGGCTACGGGCACACCGCCAGCTACGCGGACGTCGCAGCGGCGTCGGGTAGCCCCCGCGCGGTCCGGGCGGTCGGCACCGCGTGTGCGAAGAACCCGCTGCCGGTGATCGTTCCGTGCCACCGGGTGGTGCGCAGCGACGGCGGTATCGGACAGTACGCCGGCGGGGTCGACGCCAAACGCACACTGCTGCGCCTCGAGGCGTCGGCATGAGCTTCCTCGTCGACCTTCCGGTGGCTGAACCGTTCGCGGCGACCTCGCTGCTCGCATCGCTGCGCGGCCACACCGTGCCCGGACTCGAACGACACGACGCGAGCCTCGGCAGCCACACGAGGGCCGTGCGCGGGGGGCGCGGCCCGGCCGTCGTGACCGTCACGCTCGACGACACCCCGACCGTGCGGGCGAGCATCGACGCCGCGCACCGCGACGACGTACCCGCACTCGAACAGGCGGTGCGTCGCTGGCTGGATCTCGACGTCGACCCGATCGCCGTCGACACCGCTCTGAGCACTGATCCGCTGCTCGCGCCGCTGGTGGCCGCGCGGCCCGGGTTGCGGGTGCTCGGTTCTCCGCACTGGTTCGACACCGCGGTACAGACGGTGATCGGCCAGCAGGTCAGTGTCGCGGCCGGCTGCACATTCGCGGCGCGGCTCGTCGCTGCCTACGGTGATCCGGCACCGCACGGATTGACATGTTTCCCGTTGCCGCACAGTCTCTCCGGCGTCGATTCCGACGAGTTGCGTGCCGCGGTGGGGCTGACCCGGACGCGTGCCCGGACCGTGCAGGTGCTGGCGCGTGCCGCTGCCGACGGGCTGAGCCCGGCGGTGCCGGAGTTCCGCACCGAACTATTGGCGTTGCCGGGCATCGGGCCGTGGACCGTCGACTACCTCGCGGTGCGTGCGCTCGGCGATCGCGACGCCTACCCGTCGGGTGATCTGGTGTTGCGGCGTGCGCTCGGCGTCGCGACGTCTCGTGACGCCGAGGCCCGTGCGGCACCGTGGAGTCCGTGGCGGGCCTACGCGGCGACACACTTGTGGACCGAAGCGGTCTATTCGGTGTCACCGCCGTCCGAATCCGGTGCGTCGTCCTCGGCGTAGCTGGTCCGCACCTCGACCTTCATCGGGAACCGGACGGCGGTGTCGCCGAACAACAATCGAGTGGCCGCCGCGACCGACGCCTCGAGGTGCGCTGCAGCCGCCTCCGGGTGGCGGGTGTGCACCACCACCTCGTCGTGCTGGAAAAACACCAGTTCGCCGACGGTGCGGTCCGGGTCCGTCAGAAGGCGGCGGCGCAGTTCTGCCAGCACACACAGCGCCCACTCGGCGGCGGTGGCCTGCACGACGAAATTGCGGGTGAACCGGCCGCGTGCCCGGGTATCGCCGCGGTCGTGGAAACCGTCGTCCGGTGGTGGGCACGCCCGGCCCAGCCACGAATGCACCACCTCGCCGCGTTCACCGGCGCGGGCGGCCCGCTCCACGTAGTCGACCGCAACCGGAAACCGACTGCGCAGCAGCGGCAACAGTGGGCGGGCGTCCCCCGAGGTTCCGCCGTACAGCACCGCGAGGATCGCGACCTTCGCCTTGCCGCGGTCGCCGCCGAACACGTCCGCCGCGACGGGCGCGTACAGGTCGTCGGCGCCGGCCGCCGCGACCATCTGCCGATCACCCGACACCGCGGCGAGGATGCGGGGTTCGAGCTGCCCGGCGTCGGCGATCACGAACGTGTACCCGGGGTCGGCGACAACGCTGGAACGCAACGACTTCGGGATTTGCAGTGCGCCGCCACCGCGGCTGGCCCACCGTCCGGACACCACCGCACCCGGCACGTACACGGGCCGGAACCGTGAGCCGCGTACCCACGTGTCGAGCCAATGCCAGCCGTTGGTACTGAACAGTTTCGACAGGTCGCGGTGGTGCAGCAGCAACGGCACTGCGGGATGCTCGACCTCCCGCAGCACCCATTTGCGGGTCGACGTCAGCTCGATTCCGGCCCGCCGGAACGCGTCGATCACCTCGGTGGGCGAGGCCGGGTTGATCCGGCGCCCGAACGCCTCGCCGATCCGCCCGTTCAACTCCGCGATCCGTACCGGCAGGTCGTAACCGGCCGGGCGCGGCCCCAAGGTTTTCTCGAGCAGTCGCCGGTGGGCGTCGGCGGAGAACGGCAGGCCGTCGAAGCCCATCTCGGTGGCCGCGAGCGTGCCCGCCGATTCGGCCGCAACCAGCAGTTCGAGTCTGCTGTCGCCCGTCAGTGCCCGGCGTTGCTCGGCGAATTCTGCGATCACGGCCTCCGGGCCGATGGCGGGTCCCGCGTCGAACAAACCGGGTCGCGCGTCGAACTGTTCGTCGGCCGGTGCGGGCGGCCGGCCTGCGCGCATGCCGAGGATCGCGCGGGTGGTCGCCAGGTCGTGGCAGCGCTGCACCCGCACCCCGGCGCGCAACAGCAGCGGATACACGGTGGCGGTGTTCGACCAGATCCATCGTGGCCGGTCCGCGGATTCGGCGGCGCGCACGGCCTCGGTGATATCGCGATGGTGTGTCGCCGCGTCGAGTGGGCGGCCGTCACCATCGACGGCGACGACGCTTGCGCCACCGGATGCGGCATCGGGGACCAGGACCTTTCGCATCGGTCCAGTGTGCGCGTACCATCCGACACCCCGCGCCGACTACCTCCGTACCCGCGTATTGCGGAGGCAACCGCGCGGAATTTCGTGTTCGGCTGTCCGGTGGCCGAGCGCCTTTCGATGTATCAGGCTACGGCCGTCCCCGTGCGAGCGCCGACGGCCACCAGATCGTTCGGCCGATGTCGTGGGCCAGCGCCGGAACGAGGATGCTGCGCACCACGATGGTGTCGAGCAGCACCCCGAACGCCACCGCGAAACCGATCTCGGCGAGGAACACCAGCGGAAGGACGCCGAGCACCGAGAACGTGGCCGCCAGCACCACGCCTGCGGACGTGATGACACCTCCGGTCACGGCCAGGCCGCGCAGCACCCCGGCCCGCGTGCCGTGCCGTCCGGCTTCCTCCCTGACCCGCGTCATCAGGAAGATGTTGTAGTCGATGCCCAGCGCCACCAGAAACACGAACGCGAACAACGGGAACGCCGGATCGGCACCGGCCAACCCGAACACCTGCGTGAAGAAGAATCCGCTCACCCCGAGGGTCGCCGCGAACGACAACACCACCGTTGCAATGAGCAACACCGGCGCGAGCAGCGATCGCAGCAGCACCGCCAGCACCACGAAGATGACGGCCAACACGATCGGGATGATGAGGTTCCGGTCGCGCACCGACGACTGCTGCACGTCCAGCGTTGCCGCCGTGTTCCCACCGACCCTCGCGTCGGCCCCAGGCACCGCGTGCACTGCGTCGCGCAACCGCTCGATCGTGGCCAGGGCGGCGGGCGAATCGTAGGAGTCGGCGAGTTCGGCGTTGATCATGGTGCGGCCGTCGACCGGCGCGACCGTCAGAGCCGGTGGTGCGCACCCCTGCGCCGGTGCGGTCGCGAGCCCCGGATTCGCCGCGAGCAACGCCCGTGCCTTCGCGTAGTCGATCTGCGGGCACACCGCGCCCGGACCGGTCGCAATGCCCTCGACACCGGAGATCGCCGTGGTCACCGCGTCGGCGGCGTCGGCGTTCGCGGTGACCACGGCGGGTGCACCGGCACCGGGGGCGAACTTCTCGGTGTAGAACTCCTGGCCGGTCACCGCGTCCGGTGTCGTCGTGAAACTCTCGGTGGTGGTGAGCCCGTCGGTGTGCAGGCTGCCGATGCCTGCGGCACACAACACGATCAGCACGGCGGTGGTTCCGATCCACGCCGGGCGGTCGTGCCTGCCCACCCACGCCGCGATCCGGCTCCACGTTCCGTGGGTGGCGAGATCCACTGCCCGGTCGGGTCTCGGTCTGCGAGGCCAGAACACCCACCGTCCCGCAACGGCGAGCGAGACGGGCAGAAACGTCATCATCACCACGTAGGTGCAGGCGATACCGATCGCCGCGACGGGTCCGAGACCCTTGTTGGAGTTGAGTTCGGAGAACATCAGGCACAGCAGCGCCACCGTCACGGTCGCCGCCGACGCGGTGATCGCCCCGACCGACTCCCGCCAGGCCCGGATCATCGCGTCGAACCGGTTCGGGTAGGTGTGCAACTCTTCGCGGTACCGCGACACCAGCAGCAGCGCGTAGTCGGTGCCCGCACCGATCACGAGGACGAACAGGATGCCCTGGCTCTGCCCGTTGAGGGTGAGGATGTCGGCGTCCGCGAGGAAGTACACGATCATCGATGCCGAGCCCAGTGCCAGCAGCGCCGACAGCAGCGGGAACACCCACAGCACGGGCGATCGGTACACGACGAGCAGGATCAGCACGACCACCGCGAGCGCCGTGAGCAGCAGCGAACTGTCGATGCCTTCGAAGGCGCCGATGAACGCGGTGAGCAGTCCACCGACTCCGGCCGGATACACCGCGAGTCCGGTGCCCGCGGTGGCGGTGCGCGCGGCGTCGAGCACCAACTCTTCGGTGGTGACGAGTTGATCGCCGGTGACGTCGGTGCCGTCACGGCTGACGAGCAGCGGCACGAACACCGCGGCGGTGGTGCCGTCGTCCGAGAACTCGGTCGCGGTCATGCCCTGGATGTCGACACCCGCCACACCGGTGATCGCGGTGCGCGCCGACTCGACGGTCGCGCGGTCCGCGTCGGTAAGACCGCTACCGCGATGGAACACCACGACACCGGGAAGGGACTGGACGGGCACGAACTGTTCGGACTCGTTCGCGACCAGCGTCGATTCCGCGGTGCGCGACAGGAACGAGGCGTTGTCGTTCTTCTGGACCTCGGTGAGCTTCGCCTGGAACGACCCGCCGATCCCGCCGGCGAAGAACGCGACGATCGCGAGCGTGACGATCGCGACGATCGGCAGGCGTCGGCGTGGCGGCGGGATCGGTTCGCCGTCACTCCGGGTTTCCGCCGATACCGATTCGGCCATCGGGCCTCCTGGATCGTCCGGTCGGTGGACGCGTCGAACCAGTACAGCACGGTGGGGCGGACGGGGGCAGTGCTTCTACACGGCGGTGGGGCTTCTACACGGTCACCGGGGCGGCGTCGCGGCGACGGTGGAAGCCACGCTTGTCGTAGATCATCGTGATCACCGCGCCGAGTACCAATCCGATCCCCAAGCCGAGCAACGTCATGATCAGGCCGTGTGTCAGCCCGGCATCGCCGCGTCCGTCGAAGTAGAGGATCGCGCGGGTCGCCATGTACATCTGGTGCATCGGTTCGAATGTCGCCAGCCACTCGAACAGCGGTGGCATCGCCTCGATCGGCACCGTGCCACCGGACGAGGGCAAGCCGAGAACGATGAACAACAGCAGGTTCACGAGCAAACCGGCCTGGCCGAAGATCGACACGACAGCCAGTGCCGTCACCCCGACGGCGGTGATCGCCAGAGTGCCGTACTCCCACATCAGCAGTGCCCGTGTGAACGGCATCCCCAGAGCGGTGCCGATCGCCAGATACACGGCCGAAGCGAGCATCGCGACGACGAACATGATTCCCCACTTGACGAGCAGCACCCGCATCCGTGACAGGTGGGTGGTTTCGCGGGCGATGAACCGCGGACCGTATTCGGCGGGGAGGAAGCCGAGCGACTGGTCGACCATCGTGTTGACGATCATGCCGCCGGTGAACCCGGCGAGAATCAACAACAGCGTGAAATAGAACGCCGACAGGCCTGCGCCGGTGTTGTCGGGAAGGGGTTTGTGTGCCACAAGACGCACATCGATGGGATCGGCCAGAGTGATCCGGGCTCCCCCGGACAATTGAAGATCCGGGGCGGACGACGCGAGCGTGTCTTCCACCGTGCGGGTGAGTTGTTCACCGATCGTAGTATTGACCGTGGTCATCGCCTGATCGGCGATGGTCTGGGTGATGTTCGCGCCGAACGTGCCGGTCCGCGGATTGGTGTAGACCGTGATGATCGGTCTCTCGATGTCACCGGGCACGACGCTGCCCTGCGCGAGGATCGCCGTGCGTTTCGTGAAATCGCTGGGGATGACGATCGCGCCGTACAGGCTGCCGCTGTCCAGCCCCGAGTACATCGCCGAGATGCCCATCTGCTGCAGGTCGATGCGCTCGGGGTCGATGCCGTCGAGGATCCCGGCGGTGATCTCGTCGCCGATGTTCCGGCGGACGTCGGAACCGGGCATCACGTCCCCGACGTCCTGATTGACGATCGCCATCGGGAATTTCCGCAGATTGTCGGCCGGGCTGATCATGCTGCCGAGATACAGGTAGGCGAGCGCCGCCATCAGCGCGGTCACCACGACGATCGGCCCGAGCCAGAAACGAGGACTGCGTAGTGTGCCGTGATGCGGATCGACGATGTTCTCGGTGGGGCTCATACCGGCCTTCCGGTGCGTGGGCGGCGAACAGCGTGCGGCGAGGTCTTTCGTCCACGTGTACCGGGCCGATGGTCCGGCCCATAGATTGTGCACGCGAACGCCCCGAATGTAGGCGTTCGGTGAGCTTCGGGTGTCGAGAACCACGGCGCAACCGCGACGCGAGACGTCTCACTCGACGCCGGTAGGGTCGGGCGCGACGTACCGAGGGGAGTGCACCAGTGACCGAGATTCTGATTGTTGTTCTGATCGTGGTTGTCGTCGTGGCGGCCGTCGTCGTGATCCGGGGCCGCAGGTCCACGCCGACGGCGCGGACCGATCCACTCGCCGACTACCCGGAAGTGTGGGACCCGTATGCCATCGGGGTTGGCGACATCATCTCCTACGCGGGCATCGACCACGTGGTGCGCGGCACCATCACCCTCGACGAGGAGGGCTACCGCTGGTACGAACACCTGCTCGACGGCTCTACCGGACGCCGCTGGCTCACCGTCGAGAACGACGAGGGCGAGCTCGAAATGGCACTGTGGATGCGTCGTGAAGGAACCGGCCTGGAACCGGGCGGCGACGTCATCCTCGACGATCGTGTGTACCGGCAGATCGAACGTGGCACCGCGCGGTTCACCGCGGAAGGAACAACCGGTACCGCCCCTACCGGCACCGTCGACTACGCCGACTACGCGACCGCCGACCGCACCGGACTGCTCGCCTTCGAACGGTGGGCGCGGACCTCGTCCTGGGAGGTGTCGACCGGACGCGCAGTTACCCGCGTGGAACTCGGTGTCATCCACGCCGGACCGGCACAGTGAGCGTGCACGTGCTCGACGTCGAGTCCAGGGACGTGTCCGCAGGCCGGCTCGGTCTCGTCGTCGACGCTCCGGTGCCGCAGCCGCTCGTGACACTGGACCTGACCGATCCCGTGGCCGGTGTGCTGACCCTCGGGGTGCTCGGTGCCTCACACGTCGTCACCGCGACCGCACGCGGCCGCACCTTCACCGAGCAGGTCTCGTGTGATGCGATCGCCGCGGGCGGTCTGCCGCTGCCCGATGTCGAACACCGGCACGGCTACCACTTCGTCAGCCGCACCACGACGGTCACCCGCCGGGTGCTGAGCGACCGTGCCGGGTTGCTCCGGGATCGGGCCGCAGACACGTCCGGTTGGCTGTGTGCCGCTTTTCCCACCGACCGCGACGCGCTCACCGCTCTGACCGCGACCGCCTCCGGCGGGCATTGGCATTGGCGCACCTGGCATCTGTATCCGTCGGGGGACGAATCGGTGATCGTGGAAACGGAGGGTCGGTGGCTGCCGTGAAACGCGCGGTCGCTGCGGTCGCACTCGGTGCAGCGGTACTGTTCGCCGCCGGTTGTGGTGCACCGGTTCGGGATTGGCTCTCCGACACCTACGAACTGCGCGACCGCACCGGTGGTGTGACTACGTACTACAGTCCGGATCCGGTGGGCACCACGGTGTCCCGGATCGTCGACGAGCGGGAGCCTGCGGCGCGAAGTGCGGACGGTGGTCGTGAGTACCTGCGATACGACGACGACATCGTCACCGTCGGGTCGGCCGCCGGGGGTGGAAGCGCCGTCACCGTCGAGGATATCGGTGGCCGGTACAGCAGCGGCGGATACGCCTATCTGGGACCGGGATTCACCCCGGGTTCACCGGCGGCCGGGAATATCTCGGGGGGATCGGGGGGCGCGAAATGACGGCACCACACCTCTATTCGGGAGCTGACAACATGACCACAACATCGCTCGCCGCGGTCACCGAGATCGGCACGGTCGACCCGACCCTGCTGGTCGGTGGTGTCCTCGCGACCCTCGCCTATTTCATCGTCGGAATCGGTGTGCTGGCAGCAGGCTTCGCGATGCTCGACGCGTTGACTCCGGGAAACCTGCGGCACCAGGTGTATGTGGATCGCAACCCGAACGCGGCCCTGCTGCTCGGCGCGAACCATCTGGCGCTCGCGATCATCGTGGTCACCGCGATCCTCACCAGCGCCGACGGATTCGCCCAGGGACTGGTCGATTCGGCCGTCTACGGTCTCGTCGGGATCGTCCTGCAGGCAGTGGCTCTGCTGATCATGAACCGGGTGCTGCCCGGGCGGCTCGTCGCGCTCGTGACGGAACCGCGGATGTGCGGCGCGGCATGGGCGGTCGCAGTCACACTTGTCTCCGTCGGACTGGTCAACGCCGCTGCGCTCTCGTGACGTCGCTCGCGGCGGAACCCGCCACCGAGGCGCGTCCGCTCGGCCGCCACGCGCGGGTGGTGTTGCTCGCCGCGGTCGCGGCGTGCGCCGCGTGCGGTCTGGTCTACGAGTTGGCGCTACTCACCCTGTCGGTGAGTCTGACCGGCGGTGGTATCACCGAAACATCGCTGATCGTCGCGGGTTTCGTCGCTGCGCTCGGTGTCGGTGCGTTGCTCGCCAAACCGCTGCTGTCGTATGCGGCGCCCGCGTTCGTCGGTGTGGAGGTGTTGCTCGGGCTGGTCGGCGGGTTCAGTGCGGCTGCGCTGTACGTTGCGTTCACGTTCGTCGGTTCGTCGACGTGGGTACTCGTCGGCGCGACCGCAGCGATCGGCATGCTCGTCGGCGCCGAGGTGCCGCTGCTGATGACGTTGCTGCAAACCGGCCGGGACTCCGATGCCCGCGAAACCGGCAAGGTACTGGCGAATCTCAATGCGGCCGACTACGCGGGTGCGTTGATCGGCGGATTGATGTGGCCGCTGGTGCTGCTGCCGATGGCCGGGCTGATCCGCGGTGCGGCCCTGACCGGAATGGTGAACCTGTGCGCAGCCGCGGTCGCGGCGCTGCTGCTGCTGCGCACGCAGTTGCGGCCGGCGGCACGGGCGTTGGCGGTCGTCACGTTGCTGCTCGCGGCGGCGCTGCTGGGCTTGCTGCTGATCCGCGCCGCCGATATCGAAACGACGTCGCGGCAGCGGTTGTATCCGGATCCGGTGGTGTTCGCGCAGCGGTCGCAGTACCAGGAGATCGTCGTGACCGATCGTGCCGGCGACGTGCGGTTGTACCTCGATGGTGACCTGCAGTTCTCGAGCCGCGACGAGCACCGGTACACCGAAGCGCTGGTGTATCCGGCGTTGGCGCGGAATCCGGAGCGGGTGCTGATCCTCGGTGGTGGTGACGGATTCGCGGCGCGTGAGGTGCTGCGCCACGATACCGTTCGCGAGGTCGTGCAGATCGAGTTGGATCCGGCGGTCGTCGATCTGGCGAATACCCGGCTGCGGGACCTCAACGGCGGTGCATTGCAGGACGACCGGGTCACACTCGTGCTCGACGACGCATTTCGCTGGTTGCGTGAGCACACCGGTGGCGGCTTCGACTCGGTGATCGTGGATCTGCCCGACCCGGACACCCCGGCACTGGGCAGGCTCTATTCGGCGGAGTTCTACGGGCTGACTGCTGCGGTGCTGAATCCGGGCGGCCTGCTCGTCGTGCAGTCGGGCAGTCCCTATGCGACGCCGGACGCGTTCTGGCGAACGGTGGCGAGCGTCGAGGCGGCGGGCTTGGGTGTCACGCCGTACCACGTGTACGTGCCGAGTTTCGGAGACTGGGGTTACGCCCTCGCGCAGCCGGGTGGGCCACCGCAGCTCGCGCTGGCGCCTGCTGCACCGCCGAGGCGCTTTCTCGATCCGGCCACACTTGCTGCGGCGGCGGTGTTTCCGCTGGACCGGGAGCGGCGAATCCTCGAGCCGTCGACCCTGGACCGACCGCGAATCGTCGACGACATGCGGCGCGGCTACGAACGCTGACGCCGTCCTCGGTGGGATTCCGATGAACCTGTGCCTGTTGTAATAGTGTGTGACACACACTATAGTGTTGATTATGCTCGACCCCGAGATTGTCGCCGTCCACGAACAGGAAGTGCGTCGTGGATCCGTCGTGGTTGCCAGCCTGCTGATGCTGCGCACGCCCGGTTACGGCTACGGACTACTCGAAGCTCTGGCCGCCGCGGGCTTCCCCGTCGAGGCGAACACGCTGTATCCGCTGCTCCGGCGACTCGAGAAGCAGGGACTGCTCCTCAGCGAGTGGAACACCGACGAATCACGTCCACGCAAGTTCTATCGAACGTCCGACGCGGGCCGAGAACTCGCCGCGTCGCTGCTGCGGGAATGGACGGCCTTGAGTGGCAGCCTCGACGCTCTCGGCCACGGAACCACCGAAGCCCGCACCGAAGGAGATGCGCCATGACACTCACCGATCGTTACGTTGCCACGACCTTGCGCGGCATCCCCACGGACAAGCGCGGCGACATCGACCGCGAGCTGCGCGCGTCGATCACCGACGCAATCGACGCGCAGGTCGACTCCGGGGTCGATCCGGCCCGGGCAGAAGAGGCCGTGCTGACCGAACTCGGCGATCCTGCACGTCTCGCCGCAGACTACTCCGGCAGGACGCTGCACCTGATCGGCCCGAATCTCTACCTGGACTGGCGGCGGCTCCTGTCGGTCCTGCTGTGGATCGCTCCATTTCCCGGACTTGTCGTATTCGTCCTCGACACCGTCGACGGCGCCTCGCCGATCTCGGCAATCGGATCGGGGATCTGGACGTCGGCCACGGTCGCCCTGCACATCGCATTCTGGACGACCCTCGTCTTCGCGGTCCTCGAACGCACCGGCGGTTCCACCCGGAACCCCACCGGAGCGTGGACACCCGAACGACTGCCGGAAGACGACGAACCACGGCGAGTATCGTTGGCGGACACCGTCATCACGGTTGCCTTCTACATCTTCGTGTTCGCGTTCGTGGTCCTGCAGCGCAGCCACTCCGGGTTCCACACAGCCGACGGATCGGCGATCCCGATCATCGCACCCGACCTCTGGTCGTTCTGGATTCCGGTGCTGCTCGGCCTGCTGGTGCTCAGTGCCGTCCTCGAAGTCGTCCGGTACGCGATCGGCGGATGGACGATTCCGCTGGCCGCGATCAACACCGCACTCAACCTGCTGTTTGCGATCCCGCTCATCGCACTGGCGACCGACCGCGAACTGGTCAACCCCGACTATCTCACCGCGGCCTTCGGGAACCTGCCCGCCGCCGAGACCGCGGTCTCGTCGACCGTCGTCGTCGTTGTCACACTGGTTGCCGCGTGGGAAATCGGCGAGGGCTGGGTGAAGGCACTGCGGAATGCGGTGCCTCGCGGTAGGTAGACGCCGGGCTCGTTCGACCCCCGGGCTCGTTCGACCACCGGGTTCGTTCGACCTCCGGTGAATCGGTGCCCGACTACCATCGGGAGTGCGACGATCTGGGTCGTCCGAGTGACCTGCGAGGAGTTGAACTCCATGGCGTTCTATCGGAAGTTCGGTCATGTCCCGCCGAAGCGTCACACCCAGCACCGCGACGGCGGCGGCAACCTCTACTACGAGGAACTGATGGGCGAGGAAGGCTTCTCGTCCGACTCGTCACTGCTCTATCATCGGCACATTCCGTCGGCGATTGTCGACGCGACGGTGTGGGAGCCACCGAACCAGACGACGACGCCGAACCACCCGTTGAAGCCTCGGCACCTGACATTGCACGACCTGTTTCCCGAAGACGCCTGGGTCGACACCGATGTCGTCACGGGGCGGCGTATGATCCTCGGCAACGCCGACGTGCGCATCTCGTACGTGGCGTCGGCGAAAGAGTCGCCGCTGTATCGCAACGTCGTCGGAGACGAGTTGGTGTACATCGAATCCGGCACCGCCACAATCGAAACCGTATTCGGAACGCTCGAAGCGGCACCCGGCGACTACGTGCTGCTACCGAGGTCGACGACGCACTGCTGGATCCCCGCCGGCGATGAACCGCTGCGCGCCTACGTCATCGAGGCCAGCAGTCACATCGTGCCACCGAAGCGCTATCTGTCCCGGTTCGGCCAGTTCCTCGAGAACGCTCCGTTCTGCGAGCGCGACGTGAACGGCCCGTCTGCGCTCGTCGAGGTCGCCGCCCCCGAGGCCGAGGTCGAAGTGCTCGTCAAGCACCGAACGTCGCACGGCATCGTCGGCACACGTCACGTGGTGCCCACACACCCGTTCGACGTGGTCGGCTGGGACGGCTGCCTCTACCCGTACACACTCTCGATCCACGACTTCGAACCCCTCACCGGTCGCGTGCATCAGCCGCCGCCTTCGCACCAGGTGTTCGAGGGACACGGTTTCGTCGTCTGTAATTTCGTTCCGCGAAAGGTGGACTACCATCCGCTGTCGATCCCGGTGCCGTATTACCACTCGAACGTCGACTCGGACGAAATCATGTTCTATTGCGGTGGAAACTACGAGGCACGCACAGGATCCGGGATCGGACAAGGTTCCGTGTCGATCCATCCGGGTGGGCATACACACGGCCCGCAGCCCGGTGCGTACGAGCGCAGTATCGGCGTCGACTACGTCGACGAACTCGCCGTCATGGTCGACACGTTCCGCCCGCTCGCGCTCGGTGAGGGTGCGCGCGCGTGCGACAACCCCACATACGCAGGGAGTTGGAACCGACATCGAGGTGCCGCCCGGTGACGGCGCTCGGACTCCTCCGATAACCGAAGGATCACTCGCATGACCGGCATCGACATCCCGGAAGGGTCGCTCTTCAGTCTCGACAACCTGCCTTACGGCATCTTCTCCACCGAGGGCACCGAACCGCGAGTGGGCGTCCGCGTCGGCGACACCGTACTCGACCTGAGCCGAGTCTTCGAGGACGACGTCGTGTTCGTCGAGCCTTCCCTCAACGCGTTCATGGCGCAGGGACGTCGACGATGGAGCGAAGTCCGTTCCGCCATAAAGGAATATGTGGTCGGTGAGGTCGCCGCCGACGCGGTGTTCGACATCGGGGAGGTGACCCTGCACCTGCCGATCGAGGTCGCCGACTACGTCGACTTCTACGCATCCGAAGTTCACGCCACGAACCTCGGGAGGTTGTTCCGCCCGCAGAACCCGGACCCGCTGATGCCGAACTGGAAGCACATGCCGGTCGCCTATCATGGACGGTCGTCGACGGTCGTTCCCTCAGGGGTCGACATCGTGCGCCCCTCCGGTCAGCGTAAGGACCCGAACGATTCGGCTCCGGTCTTCGGGCCGTCTACCCGCCTCGACATCGAAGCCGAGATCGGTTTCGTCGTCGGCGTCGGCTCCCCGATGGGATCGCAGATCAAGCCCGACGATTTCGCCGAGCATTGCTTCGGGTTGGTCATCCTCAACGACTGGTCGGCACGTGACATTCAAGCCTGGGAGTATGTGCCGCTCGGCCCGAACCTCGGAAAGTCCTTCGCGACATCGATCTCCCCGTGGGTGGTGCCGCTCGCCGCGCTCGATGCCGCCCGAATCGACACCCCCGTGCAGGTTCCCGAGCCGCTGCCGTATCTGCGGGGCGGCGAGAAGTGGGGTCTGGACATCGATCTCGCGATCGAATGGAACGGGCATATCGTGAGCCGTCCACCCTATGCGCAGATGTACTGGTCACCGGCACAGATGCTCGCGCACATCGCGGTGAACGGCGCGGCGACTCGCACCGGTGACCTGTTCGGGTCCGGCGCCATCTCGGGTCGAGAGAAGGACCAGCGTGGCGCGTTCATCGAACTCACTTGGGGCGGTGCCGAACCCGTCAGGATCGGGGGCGAACTCCGCACCTACCTCGAGGACGGCGACGAGATCGTGATGTCGGCGACCGCGCCGGGGCCGAACGGCAGCCGCATCGGCTTCGGGGAGGTTCGCGGAAGGATAATGGGGTCGTGAGTACTTGTGGCCCCTCCAGCAGCCACAAAGGCACACGGGCGCGTCAGCGCACGGCGACCGTGTCGCCGACGGCGACCGCACCGGACGTGACCACGCCCGCGTAGATTCCGATGCACGGCGCGGGTTTCGCGTCGGGAACATTCGGGACGAGATTGCGGGTCGTCACCGTTCGTAGCATGTCGCGCCGTGCGGGAATTTCTTGATGGTCGAGCGTGACCATCACACACCGGGCGGTGCGTGCCGTCGGGGTGATCACCGCGGCGCCGAGTGCGACGGGCCGCCCGAGCCAGCCGTCCTCGACGAACCCGGACCAACCGGCGGTGCCCACCACGATCTGTGGCCGGAAGCGTCGCACCGTCGACTCGACGGGGTCGCCGGTCCCGAGCGATTCGACAGCCGACGTCGAGATCAGATGCAGATGCGCCTCGTCGTAGGTGCGGTCGCGTGCTTCGAGTCGCACCTCGCGTCCGGTCAGGTCCGACAACAACGAGTCGACACGGTCGTCGTCACCGTGGACGACGGTGCCGCCCGGAAACGTCAGTTCGAGGGCGGCCCGGTCGCGGAGATCGGTGTCGTCGAGCAGACGTGCTCGGCAGGTCAGGAGCAGGCCGAAACGGCGGAACCGCTTCGCCGTGGCGACCGTTCCCGATTCGGCGTCCACGACAGCCCACAGGTGGTCGCCGCGCAGACCGTCCGCTTCGATCGTCGCGGTTCGGACCGGTTCGCCGCCGAACGACTTGACCGGATACCGCCACAGTTCTCTGATCTGCACGGAGAACCAGAGTACGGCGGTCGGGCGATAGGGTGGCCACCATGACTCACACCACACGACGCTGGGGTCTCACCGTTCCCCTCGACGGGATTCCGTTGGCGGACCAACGGCGCCTCATCGAGGAACTTCCGGACCTCGGCTACACGGATGTGTGGTCCTCGGAGTCGAGCGTCGCCGACGCGTTCACCCCGCTCGCGCTGGCCAGTGTGTGGGCGCCGAGCCTGCGCCTGGGCACCGCGATCGTGCCCGTCTACACCCGCGGCCCGGCGACCCTCGCGATGTCCGCGGCGTCGCTCGCGTCCGCCGCACCCGGCCGGTTCGTCCTCGGTGTGGGCACCTCGTCCGATGTGATCGTCGAGAAATGGAACGGTATCGCGTTCGACGAACCCTTCAAACGTGCCCGCGACACGGTCCGATTCCTGAAGTCCGCCCTCGCGGGCGAGAAGGTGAGTCGCGCGTACGACACGTTCAGCGTCGACGGGTTCCGCCCGGGACTCGTCGCCGACCCCGCGCCGCCGGTTCTGCTCGCCGCGTTGCGCCCGGGCATGCTCCGGCTGGCAGGGAAGGAAGCCGACGGTGCGATCGTCAACTGGCTCTCCGCCGACGACGTGCGCACCGTCGCCCCGTACGTACACGAGGGTGGCGACGGCAAGGAGATCGTCGCCCGCGTCTTCGTCCTGCACGGCGTCGATACCGACACCGCACGCGCGCTCGGCCGCCGCATGATCGCGTCCTATATGAACGTCCCGGTCTATCGCGCGTTCCACGAGTTCCTCGGCAGGACGGACGAATTCGCGGGCATGTGGCGATTGTGGGCAGCCGGCGACCGCAAGGGTGCGGTCGACGCGATTCCCGACAGTGTCGTCGACGCACTCGTGCTGCACGGACATCCGGATGCGTGCCGCGAACACATCGAGCGGTATCAGGACGCCGGGGTGACGACGCCGGCGATCGCACTGCTGGCCTCCGGCGATCCCGCGGATGCGATCCGCGCGCTGGCACCGCGTTGACGAGACGAGTGCAGACGAGACGATGGATCGCGAAGACTCGATGAATACCGAAGGCTCGATGGACGTCGTGGGTGAGGACTTCTCGGATGCGCGACTGGACGGTCAGGAGTGGGTGCACCGTACCTACACCGGCTGCACGTTCCGCGACGCTGATCTCAGCGGACTGAGAACCAACCACGTGGTGTTCACCGACTGCGACTTCACCGGCGCGGACCTGTCCGGCTCCCGGCACGCGGTCACCGCATTCCGGTCGTGCACGTTCACCCGAACAACATTGTGGAACAGCGAATTTCATGGATCAAGCCTGCTCGGGTCGACGTTCGAGCAATGCCGGATGCGTCCGGTGGTGTTCGACGAGGTGGATCTGACGCTCGCCTCCCTCGGTCGGGCCGACCTGCAAGGCGTCGACTTCACCGGCTGCCGGCTACGGGAGGCGAACCTCGTCGAGGCGGACCTGCGGGGCACGACCCTGCGCGACGTCGACCTGACGGGCGCACGGACCGTCGGCCTACGACTCGACGGCGCCGACCTGCGCGGCGCACACGTCGTTGCGGCGTTGTGGACGTCGGCGAAACTCGAGGGCGCCACGATCGACCTCACGCAGGCGGTCGCGATGGCCACCGCGCACGGGTTGATCGTCGAGCAGTGATCACGATTCGGTGACAGAGGTTAACGGCATTCGTCCGGCAGACGAATACTCGGGCAGACCGCATCGCAGGAGTGCCCATGTCCGAACAACCGAACGAATCCGCCCGTAGCGGGATCTCACATGTCACCGTGGTCGCCGACGACGGGGTGCCGCTGGCGACGACAATCGAAGGTCCGCCGGACGCCACACTCACCGTTGTTCTGGTCCACGGCCACTGCCAGGAGGCCGGCTGCTGGGACGACATCTGTGTCCGCGTGGTCCGACCCGATGTCCGCATCGTGCGATACGACCAACGGGGACACGGTCGTTCCGGATCGGGTGACGCCACCTCGATGACACTCGACGGGCTCGCCGCCGATCTCGACGCGGTGCTGCGCGCACTGGTACCCGCCGGACCGATCGTGCTCGCCGGGTATTCGATGGGCGGCATGGTGGCTATGGCATACGCACGGCTGCACCCGAACACGATCGGGACACGGATCGCCGGGGTGGTGCTCATCGCGACCGCCGCATCCGGACTCGCCGACTCCGGCATCGGCCGCTACCTGCGGCACCCGGGCGTCTCGATGCTGCACAGGGCCGTGTCCCGGGCACCCCGTGCAATGGAGATATCGAAACGGGCCGGCGGGCGGGTCTGCTCGCTCCTGGCCCGTGGACGAGGCGACGATTCGTGGCTGCGGATGGCGGGGCTGGCACTGTCGAGCGCCACATCGGCGGTGTCGTGGTCGCGTCTCCTCGCCGCGTTCGCGATCCTCGACGAATCCGCGGCGCTGGTCACTCTCGCGGGCGTGCCGGTCGTTGTCGCAGCGGGAACCGCGGACCGGTACATCCCCATCGCGCACTCGGAATCGATCATCGCACTGCTGCCGCACGCCGAGTTCGTGCGGATCGTGGGGGCGGGACATCGGGTCCTCACCGAATGCCCGGATCAGGTCGCGTCCGCACTGGGCCGGCTGCTGACCGCACTCCACGGGTGCGACGAGCTCCTGCAACGCAGTGCGGTCTGAAGGGCGCGGTCCGCTCACCGAAACAACGTATTGCCCGGTCTGCCGGTGTGGTGCGAGCGTGTTGCGATGACGCCGGAGCCGAGCACCGCCACCACTGCGATCACAAACCTGCTGTATCGCTATGCCGAGCACATGGACGCAGGCAGATTCGAGGATGCGGCGTCGCTGTTCGCGCATGCACGAGTGCGTATCGGCGGCGACCGCGAAGTGGTCGACTGTGCGGAACTGGCCGCGCTGTGGCGCACACGGGTGAAGATTCATCCGTGCGGCAAACCCCGCACCAAACATGTCGTCGCGAACCCGTTGCTCGACGTCGACGCTGCCGCCGGGCGGGCACTCTGCCGGTCCTACTACACCGTGTTGCAGGCGACAGCGGACCTGCCCCTGCAGGTGATTGCGTCCGGCCGCTACCTCGACGAGTTCGAACGAGTGAACGGGCAGTGGCGCTTCGCATTTCGCGACTACTCGCTGTTCGATGCGGCAGGGAACCTCGGTGAACATCTATACGGCACCACGCGCAGCCGCCCCGCCGACCGTGCGGACATCGCCGCCGTGGTCAACCGGTATTCCGATGCCCTCGACGACCGGGACTGGGTGCTGCTCGACGACTTCTTCACCGCCGACGCGGTAGCCCGCTACGGCAGTCCGGGTGCGACGCCGGTGACCGGCAGGCCCGCGATCGTCGCGTTGATCCGATCGCACCTCGACGGCTGCGGTCCGTCACAGCACTTGTTCGGAAATCATGTTGTCGAGGTAGACGGTGACGCCGCCTCGTCGACGTGCAAGGCGCGGGTGTGCCATTTCGGCGCGGGGGATCGGGCCTCGCTCGAGCCGTACGAGTGCTTCGGCGTCTATCGGCACACGTTGCGCCGAACCGACGCCGGCTGGCGGGTCGTCGACCTGCTGTTCGACGTGCGCCATGCCGTCGGCGATGCCCGCGTGCTGCAGTCGCGGTGACACGCGGACCGTTGTGGTGGTGCCCGCCGGGCACGTCGGGCAGGGTGGAGCCATGACCGAGACAACCTCCGCGCCCGTGCTCATCGCCGTCGACGACACCAGCGGAATCGGCGTCCTCACGCTGAATCGTCCGCGGCAGCGCAATCCGCTCTCCGTGAACACGATGCGGGAGGTGATCCTGGGTTTGCGGGCGTTGGCCGCGGACAGTCGGGTCATCGTGATCCGGGCGGACGGTCCGGTGTTCTCGGCGGGGCACGATCTGCGGGAGATGATCGGTCGCACCCTCGACGAGGAACGCGCGATCTTCGACGTGTGCAACGAGATGATGCGGACCGTGCAGTCGATCCCGCAGCCGGTCATCGCGTCGGTGCAGGGGCCTGCCGTCGCAGCGGGATGCCAACTCGTCGCCGCGTGTGATCTCGCGGTCGCGGCCGACAATGCGGTGTTCGGCACTCCGGGCGTGCGGATCGGCCTGTTCTGTTCGACGCCGATGGTTGCAGTGAGTCGCGCGGTCGGGCGGAAGCGCGCGCTGCAATTGCTGCTGACCGGCGACACGATCGACGCCGAGACGGCCGCTGACTGGGGGCTGGTCAATTTTGTGGTGCCGGCCGAGGAACTGGAGATCCGGACGACAGCGTTGGCGGCGAAGATCGTGTCGTCGTCGACAGCGACCCTGCGGATAGGTAAGGAAGCGTTCTACCGGCAGATCGATCTTCCGCAGGACGAGGCGTACGACGCGATGGCCGAGACGATGGCGGTGAACGCGATGATCTGCGATGCGCAGGAGGGAATGTCGGCGTTCGTCGAGAAGCGGTCGCCGGTCTGGCGGGACGAATAGTCGGTGCCTCGGCAGCGTGAGAGTGACCCTCGACCAATGGTTGGACGCCCGATAGCCTGACTTCCATGAGTCCCGATCCGCGCTCGAACACCGTCGACGGCGTCCTGCGCCGCTCCGCCGCCCGCCACCCCGACCGTGTCGCCCTGCGCTTCTCCGGCCGCACCTTCACCTATCGCGAACTCGACGACGCAATCACCCGCACCGCGACCCACCTGCGGTCCCTCGGGCTCGACCAGGGCGACCGCGTCGCCGGGTACGGCACCAACTCCGACGCCTACGTGCTCGGCTACCTCGGTGCCGCGCGCGCCGGACTCGTGCACGTGCCGATCAACTACGCACTGCGCGGTGACGAACTGAGCTATCTGCTCGGCCAGTCCGGAGCGAAAGCGGTGCTCGTCGATCCGCCGCTGCGCGCCAACCTCGACGCCGTGCTGGCCGACGTTCCCGCCGGGCATGTCGTGCCCCTGCGTGACGCCGACGACTCGCTGCTCGCCATCCTGTCCGCCCGCGACGCATCGGCGGCTGACGTACCCGACCTCGACGGCGCAGCATCGGGCGGCGACCTGGCGCAACTGCTCTACACGTCGGGCACCACGTCGAAGCCCAAGGGTGCCATGATGACTCACGGCGCGCTCGTCCACGAGTACACGTCGTCGATCGTCGCCCTCGACCTCGCCGCCGACGACAACCCACTGATCTGCATGCCGCTGTACCACTCGGCGGCCATGCACGTGTTCCTCATGCCGTACCTCGCCGTCGGCGCGACGATCACTCTGCTGCCGTCCCCGGATATCCCGGAGATCCTGCGGCTGGTCGAATCCGAGCGAATCGGATCGCTGTTCCTGGCGCCCACCGTGTGGGTGCCACTCGCGAACCACCCCGACCTCGACATCCGCGATCTGTCGTCCTTGCGCAAGGCCCAGTACGGCGCGTCGATCATGCCGGTGACGGTGCTGAACCGGCTGCGTGAACGCTACCCGGATCTCGGCTTCTACAACTGCTTCGGGCAGTCCGAGATCGGTCCGCTCGCGTGCGTGCTCGGCCCCGACGAACACGCCGATCGTCCGTACTCGTGCGGCCGCGCCGTGCTGTTCGTCGAGACCCGCGTCGTCGACGGTGACGGCAACGACGTTCCGGACGGCGAGTCGGGCGAGGTCCTGTACCGGTCGCCACAACTGTGCCTGGGTTACTGGGACAACCCCGAAGCGACTGCGGAAGCGTTCCGCGACGGCTGGTTCCACTCCGGTGACCTCGTCACCCGCGACGAACATGGGTACATCACCGTCGTCGACCGGATCAAGGACGTCATCAACACCGGCGGAATTCTCGTCGCTTCCCGTGAGATCGAGGACGCGCTGTACACGCACCCGGCGGTCGCCGAGGTCGCGGTGATCGGTACGCCCGACGAGAAGTGGATCGAAGCGGTCACCGCCGTCGTCGTGCTCAAAGACGGCCACGAGGCCTCCGAGTCCGAACTCATCGTGCATGTCAAGGAGCGCCTCGCACCGTTCAAGGTGCCAAAGATCATCCGCTTCGTCGACACGCTTCCGCGCAACCAGAGCGGCAAGCTGCTCAAGCGCGAACTGCGTTCGGTGTGAACATAGTTCGTTCGGTCGGACAGCACGGTCGGTCGCGGCCGTCGGGACGCAAGGGAATTCATCGTGAACAAGCATGTGCTGTCCTGGCACGACGACGAAGTCCACGCAGTGTCGGAACTGGCCGGAAAGTTCTTCGAACGTGAGGTGATGGCGCACGTGACGGCGACGAGTACGTGATCAACGGCTCGAAGACGTTCATCACCAACGGATCGTCGGCCGATGTGATCGTGCTGGTCGCCAAGACCGATCCGAAGGCCGGATCGAAGGGCATCTCGCTGCTCATCGTCGATCTGCGTGACTGCCCCGGATTCGCCGTCGGCCGAGTGCTCGACAAGGTCGGTCAGCACGGCGCGGACACCTCCGAACTGTCGTTCACCGACGTACGAGTTCCCGTGTCGAACCTGCTGGGTGACAGCGAAGGGCAGGGTTTCGCGCAACTCATGGCCCAACTCGTGCAGGAGCGTCTGATCATCGGCGCACAGGCGGCCGGGGCGATGCAGCGGGCCGTCGAGGAGACGGTGCGCTACACCAAGGCGCGGCAGGCGTTCGGGCAGACGCTGTTCGATTTTCAGAACACCGCGTTCGAACTCGCCGAATGCCGGACGATCGCACGCACCAGCAGGATTTTCCTCGACCACTGCATCGAGCAGCATCTGAAGGGGCAACTCGACCCGGCGGATGCGGCGATGGTCAAATACTGGCTGACCGACAAACAGTGTGAGGTCGTCGATCGTTGTGTCCAGTTGCACGGCGGCTACGGGTACATGCGCGAATACCTGATCGCACGGATGTACGAGGACGCGCGGGTACAGCGGATCTACGCCGGTGCCAACGAAGTGATGAAGATGCTCATCGCGCGGTCCCTGTAGTTCGGCGGGAACTGTCGCTTTGCGAGAGTCAGTGGTGGCGGTGATCGGTGATCGCGGTGCGGGGCCCCCGCCGGGGGACCCGCCCGTAGCCGCCGGTCTCCGCGATCAACCGGACCACCCGATAGCGATGTGGCCGTAGCGGTTCCAGAATCTCGACCATGCCCGCGTCGTCGAGTGGACGACCCAGCAGCGACCACCCGACAACCGACGACAGATGGAAGTCGCCGATCGAGAGCGCATCGGCATCACCGAACGCGCGCTGCGCGACCTCCGCGGCAGTCCAGACGCCGACTCCGGGCAGCGTTCGCAGAGCGTGCTGCGCCCGTTCGGGCGGTTCGGCGGCCAGACGTTCGAGGCTGTCGCCGAACTGGGCACAACGCACGACGGTGCGGCCGCGGCCGGGGTCGACGTTCGCCTGGTGGAACTCCCACGACGGGACTCGTCGCCACCTGTCGGCAGATGGGGGAACCGCCATGCCGCGCGGTGCCGGCCCCGGCGCAGGATCGCCGAACCGGGTCACCAGGCGGCGCCACGATGCGAACGCCGCGATGCCGTGCACGCGCTGCTCGAGGACCGCAGGCACGAGTGCTTCGAACACCCGGCCGGTACGCGGGATGCGCAGGCCCGGCAGTCGCCGGTGCGCGTCGGCCAACAGTGGATGCTCCGGTGCGAACCCGGATGCGTCGTCGTCGGCGCCGAGCAGTGCGGGCAGACCGGCCACGAGTTCCTCGGCGCCGGGACCCCACGCACGGCAGCGGGCACTCGCAGGGCCGTTCTGCTCGATGCGGTACGAGACCGGGCCGGTTCCCATTCTGGAGGTGCGCCAGACGACGTGTCCGTCGCGTCGGTGACACGGGTCATACGATCCGTGCTGCAACGGGCGTAGGGTCTGTGCGACGTCGACGGGCCACGGCAGTTCGATTCGAACGTCGAACGGGGTGGCTTCGCCGACGGATGCGGTCACCGGTTCACCGTACTCGCACGGATGCCGCATCGGTTTCCGCGGTGTCGGACGGAAAGGCTATGGTCTGCAACATGATCATCGTGAGCACCGACGGTTCCTGCCTGCGGAATCCCGGTGGCGCCATCGGGTGGGCCTGGGTCAACCACGAGGGTCCCAGTGCGTCCGGGGGTGAGCGGTCCGGAACGAACCAGATCGCCGAACTGCGCGCATTGCTCGAGGCGCTGCGTGCTCATCCCGGCTCCGAGCCGATGATCATCGAATCCGATTCGCAGTACGCCATCAAGTGCGCCTCGGAATGGCTGCCCGGCTGGAAGCGGAAAGGCTGGAAGACCTCCACCGGGTCACCGGTGAAGAATGTCGAACTCGTGCGGGCCATCGACCAGGAGATCGGGGTGCGGTCCGGACCGGTTCGCTTCCGTTGGGTCCGCGGTCACGTCGGCAATCACTTCAACGAGGTCGCCGACACCCTCGCCGGTGCCGCCGCGCGGGAAGCTGCGGCCCGTCCGGGACCGATCGAAGTGTCCGGGCCGGTGTCGAAGACAGCAAAGGCAACCACGCCGCACGGTACGGACGACCCGGAGCTGACCTTGTTCTGAAACCGCAGGTCCGCGCAGGAACGCAAGGTGCGTACTGTGCTGGTCGGCGAGTTGGGGTGCATCGTCCCGATAGAGTCGCGTCATGAACGAAGCGGAACGGATCGCGGGATTCCGGCAACGGCACGGACTCCCCGCGCTCATCGACGTGCACACCCACTTCATGCCCGCGAATGTTCTGGACAAGGTGTGGAAGTACTTCGACGCGGTCGGCCCCCTGGTCGGCCGTGCTTGGCCGATCACCTACCGACACGACGAGGACCGGCGAGTGGCGACGCTGCGGTCGTTCGGGGTCACCCGATTCACCTCGATGCTGTATCCGCATCGCCCGGAGATGGCGGCTTGGCTGAACGCCTGGTCCGCGCAGTTCGCCGCCCGCATCCCCGACTGTCTGCACACCGCCACGTTCTACCCGGAGGAAGGGGCCGCGCACTACGTGGCGGACGCGATCGGCCACGGTGCGCGGGTGTTCAAATCGCACGTTCAGGTCGGCGACTACGACCCGAACAACTCGCTGCTCGACCCGGTGTGGGGACTGCTCGCGGACGCGGGAGTACCGACGGTGATCCACTGCGGTTCCGGCCCGGCGCCGGGGAGATACACCGGCCCCGAGCCGATTTCGGCTCTCCTGCGGCGTTTTCCCGACCTTTCGTTGATCATCGCGCACATGGGGATGCCGGAATACGCAGAGTTCCTCGATCTCACCGAGGCGTACCCGCGTGTGTATCTGGATACGACGATGGCGTTCACCGACTTCGTCGAGGAGGGAGCGCCGTTTCCGGTGGATGCGCTACCGAGGCTGCACGAGTTGCGTTCGCGGATTCTGCTCGGGAGCGATTTCCCCAACATTCCGTACGGCTACGTGCACCAACTCGAGGCTCTCGAACGAGTGGCCCCGGATTCGGCCTGGCTACGTGCGGTCTGTCACGACAATGCCGCCGATCTGTTCGGGGTCGGGTAACAGGACGTCGTTCGGAGTGTGTCCTGGAGCGCTATTCACATTCGTCGCCGCACCCGCTACCGTGCAAGAATAAATTTCAGTGTGGTGGGAGACACAAGCTGCGGAGGTGGGTGTGACCGTCGTAGACCGGCCGGTCGGGTCGTCGACAATGTCGAAGCAGGACGAACCGCAATCGATGATCGCGCGGATGACGCGCATCCTCGACGCGTTCGACGGCGGCACCGCCCAACTGACCCTGGAGGACCTGGAGCTGCGCACCGGCCTACCTCGATCGACGGTCCACCGGATCCTCGACCAGCTCATCCGGCTCGAATGGGTCGATCGGGCACCCCTCGGATACCGACCCGGTCGGCGTAGCCGAGGAACGAACGTTGCTCCCGCTCACGACCGGATCCGCGCGGCGGCCGCTCCGGTGCTCCACCGACTCGCGCTGCAGACCGGCTGCGTCGCGCACCTCACCGTGCTCGACGGGCGAGACAGCGTCTATCTCGACAAAGTCGGCGGACGGCTGGCGACGGCGCTGCCGACCCGGGTCGGTGGTCGCAGGCCGGTGCACGCGAACGCCGGCGGCAAAGCGATGCTCACGTGGCTGGCACCCGAATCCGTCGACGGATTGTTCGCCGGCGGCCTGAGCGCGTGCACCGACCGGACGATCGCCGATCTCGGTGTCCTGCACAGCGAACTCGGCCGCATCCGCAAGCGTCGCGGGTTGGCGTTCGAGAGTGGTGAGTCGGTCACCGGAGTCGCGTGTGTCGGTGCGGCCGTGCGGGCGGCGGACGGTCCGGTGGCCGGCATTTCGTTGTGCGGCACCACCGAGGCCATCCGCCTCGACCGTGTCGGACCGCTCGTCGCCGCCGCCGCCCACCACATCACACGCGAGCTGTACCCGGGGACGGAACCCGACAGCCCGCCCCGTGCGCGGTTCCGGTAGCGCCCGCTACCACAACCGCGCGCAGGGCGGGGCGCTCAGACGGCCACGTCGCGACGCTGGATCTTCCCGGTCGCATTGCGGGGCAACAGGTCACGGGTGATCCGCCACTGGGTCGGCACCTTGTAGTAGGAGAGGCGTTCGGCGCAGAATTCGCGCAGGTCGTCTTCGCTCACGTCGTGGCCGGGCCGGAGCACCACCACCGCCGCGACCTGCTGCCCCAGATCGTTGTCGTCGACGCCGATGACTGCGCATTCGTGGACCGAGGGGTGCTCGTCGAGGCACTGCTCGACCTCGGTCGGGTACACGTTCTCACCGCCACGCAGGATCAGGTCCGAGCGTCGACCCGTCAGCCGCAACCGGCCGTCCTGCAGGACACCGTAGTCGCCGGTGCGGAGCCATCCACCGACCGTGATGGACGCGGCGGTCGCAGCGTCGTCCTTCCAATACCCGAGCATCACGAACGGACTGCGGACGCACACTTCACCTTCGGCGCCGTCGGCCACCGCTTCTCCGAACGGATCGCGGATCTCCACAGCGACGTTGAGGATCGGCCGGCCCAACGTGCCGGGGAACGCCTCGAGTTCTCCCGCGGTCGCGACCGCGATCGCGGTACTGCACTCGGTGAGCCCGTAGCTGTCCACGAGTGCCTGCTGCGCGAACGGGAACTTCTCGCGCAGACGCTGCTTGAACGCCGGCGACGACGGCGCCGACGCCAGAGCGAACGCGGTCAGTGACGACAGGTCGTAGCGATCGGTCCCCTCGTGGTCGAGCATCCGGGAGGCCATCGTCGGAACCGCACCCCAATTGGTGACTCGCTCACGTTCGATCAACCCGAAGACCTTGTCGACGTCGAACCCACCCTCGGTCATGACGACGGCACTGCCGGTGGCGAGGCGGGGGACCGTGAGATTGTGCAGGCTCGCGATGTGGAACAGCGGAGATGTCAATAGATAGCGGCTGTCGCTCGGCACCGCATCGTCGTAGGACCGACCGTACATCGTCGCGACCATCGCGTCCGAGAAGCGGTGGTAGTCGACGACGGCGAGCAGGTTGCGCTGCGAATGCAGTGCGCCCTTCGGGCGTCCGCTCGTTCCGCTGGTGAACAGGATGACCGCGGGATCGTCCTCGTCGACGTCGGCGGTGGGCAGTTCCGCACCGGCACCCGCGGCCACCAGGCGGGGCAGGTCCTCCTCGACGGTGAGCAGTGCGAATCCGGACACGTCGGCACGGGACAACAGCGCCGCACGTTTCGCGTCGGCCACGATCACGGTGGGCGTGACCATGTTCACGCCGTGCTCGATCTCCTTCGGTGTCCACCACGAATTGAGGCCGACGGCGATCGCACCCAGGCATTCCGCCGCCCAGAAGGTGATGACCCATTCGGGTGAGTTGGCGGCGAGAATCGCGACCCGGTCGCCCTTGCCGACGCCGTGTTCGTCCCGCAGTGCGGTCGCTACGGCCGCGACGGCGTCGGCATGCTCGGCGAACGAGATGTGCCGGTCCGCGGTCACCAGATAGTCACGGTCGCCCCAGGTCTTCGATGCGGCGACGAGATCACCGACGCGCCGACCGCGGTTGCGCATGACCGGCATGCGATTGCCGAGCACGTCGTCCTCGACGACCTCGAAGCGGCCGCCGGGCCCGGTGAGCTTCGAAACTACCTGCTGCAGAATCTGTTGGAGATCTGCTGGTGCTGTCATGGAGGCGCGCCTTTCCGGTTTCCGCCGAGTTCCCCGGCCTACATTTGGGCCACAACATCTCACGTCGTGATCCCGGTCGAAGTGAGTGATACCACTGATCGGGACGGTTATGTGTCCGGCATCACTTTTTAGTCTCGCTCACCGGGAATGGCCGAAGTCGGCAGCGTTGCGCTGGCTACCTTCGCGGCACCCGACATGCCCGATTCGATGTCTCGGCCCTCGCCCCTATCGAGAATTCGCCGAGACCAAGGAGTCCGTCAACGTGAAACTCAGCACTGCGTCAAAACTGGTGGCGGGACTGGCCGCCACCCTGGTGGTGACAACCGCCTGTTCCTCCGATCGGGAGGGTGATGCCGTCGTGTCCGCCGGGTCGCCCAGCGCCGCGGGGGAGGCGGCGCCGGCATCCGATTCGACGTTCGGAACACTCGAATCTCCTTGTGGGGAAGGAGATGCTACGGGCGCAACCGACCAGGGCATCACCGATACGGAAATCCGCATCGGCTACGGCGACGACCGGGGTTACACCAAGAGCCCCGGCTTGAACAGGGAAATGAGCGACGCCGTCGGCGCGATGATCGACTGGTGCAACGCACAGGGCGGAATCAACGGCAGACAGATCGTCGGCACCGACTACGACGCCGCGATGACCCAGGCGAACATGGTCATGCAGAACGCGTGCGCGTCGGAGTTCATGCTGGTCGGACACGGTTTCGCGATGGACCAGACCGCCGAACAGACCCGCGTCGCCTGCAACCTCGCCGCGGTACCCGGATTCACTGTCTCGCCGGATGCCGCAAACGGGCCCATGACATTCCAGGGCGTCCCGTTCCCGGTGGACTTCGCGAACGGATCGCAATGGTTCCAACTCGCCGAGATGTACCCGGACCTGGTCGACAAGTTCGATGTCGTGGACAGCACGATGCCGACCATCATTTCGTCGACCACGAAGATCCGTTCCATCGCCGCGGCCGCCGGTTTCACGCTGAAGAATTGCGGCGTCACCATCAACTACGAGGGTGAGTCCAGCTACGTACCGTTCGCCGAAAAGTTCAGGGAGTGCGGCGTCGAAGGGCTGTGGACGTCGCGATCGCCCGTCCCCGCGGAATTCAACTTCATCAAAGCACTCGACCAGGTCGGCATCGACCCGATCTTCATGGGTGAAGCCACCTGGTACGGCGATGCCGTGCGCACCTGGAACAGCGACACCGGTCTGCTCGACAACCTGCATTCCGGTATGACCTTCCAGATGCTCGAAAACGCGGATGCTGTACCCGCAGTGCAGAAGTACACCGAACTCGTCACCGAGAAGGGTGGCAAGACCGCCCTGCTGGGCATGCAGGCCACCTCGTCCTTCCTGCTGTGGGCGACCGCAGCGAAGGAATGCGGCTCCGATCTGACCCGCCAGTGCATGGTCGACGAACTGTCGCAGATCCACGAGTGGGACGGTGGCGGATTGCATGCGGTGACCGACCCGGGCGCCAACATGCCGGCGACCTGTGGCCTGGTCGTGACGCTGTCGGGTGCGGACTACACGCAGGCGTTCCCGTCGGAAGCGGGAAGCTTCAAGTGCGATGACCGCTACCTCGTCGCGACGGACCGCAGCACTTGGGGAACCGAACTCGGCCCCGACCGCATCTCGACCAAGTACCAGAATCCGAACATCATCAGGCCGGCCTCCTGATCCGATCGACCGACGCCGGCGATGCGGAGCGCATCGCCGGCGTCCTGGACAAGGGGTTTTCATGGATACCTTCCTGACCTTCACCATCGTGGGGTTGGTGCTCGGATCGGTCTACGCGATCGCCGCTTCGGGCCTCGTCCTCACCTACAACACGTCGGGCATCTTCAACTTCGCGCACGGCGCGCAGGCGATGCTGGGGGCGTTCGCCTACTGGCAGCTTCGCTACGGCTGGGGACTGCCCACCCCGGTCGCGCTCGTCATCACCCTCGGTGTCCTCGGCCCGCTGATGGGGCTGGCACTCTACGTCGGCATCATGCGTGGCATGCGGGACACGGCCGAAGTAACCAAAATCGTTGTCACGGTGTCGATCCTGCTCGGAATGCTCGCGGTGTCGCACTGGTTCTGGCATCCGGAAACCGCGCGCACGATGACGATGTTCTTCGGGGACCGCAACGGAATCGAAGTCTTCGGGGTCTCGATCCGATACCACGAGCTGATCTGTATCGCGGTGGCTGTCGCCGTCGCGGTCGGATTGCGGATCGTCTTCACCCGCACGCGTGCCGGAGTCGCGATGCGCGCGGTCGTCGACGACCCGGATCTGTTGCGGCTCAACGGACACGATCCAGACCGGCTCGCCGCGCTGTCCTGGGCGATGGGATCCACACTGGCGGTGCTGGCGGGCATCCTGGTCACACCGATCAACGGCGGAACGCTCGAAGCGAACATGTTGACGCTGTTGGTCATCGATGCCTTCGCGGCAGCGATGTTCGGTCGGCTGCGGAGCATCCCCCGCACCTTCGCAGGAGCACTGTTCCTCGGTCTGACCGCCACATACGTACTCGCCTACTTCCCGACCGCGTGGACGTGGACCTCCAACCTGCGGGTGTCGTTGCCGATGATCGCGCTGTTCGTGGTGCTCATCCTGCTGCCGCAGGACCGACTGCGGGGGGCTGTGACCCGCACCCGCGAGCGGTACCATGTGCCGTCGGTGCGCAAGGCCGTGGCGTGGGCGGTGGCGCTCGTCGTGATCGTGTACGCGATTCGGCTGCTGATGGTGACATCGGCCGTCACCACGCTGACGATCGGTATGTCGTTCGCGATCATCGCGCTGTCGCTGACCTTGCTGACCGGCTATGCCGGGGAGATGAATCTGGCGCCGGTATCGTTCGGTGCGATCACCACGATCGTCGCCTATCACTTCGGGATCACCGGGGCGGGACTGGCCGCTCACCTGAACCTGTGGGGAGTGGTCCTCGGTGTCGCCGCCGCGGCACTCGTCGGCGCTCTCATCGCGCTGCCGGCGCTACGACTGCGCGGACTGTATCTGGCGTTGGCGACGATGGCGTTCGGGGTGTTCCTGTCCAACATGGTTCTGCGCGACACCACCCGCCACGAACTGTTCGGTATCGAATTCTCGCTGTTCACCGACGGCAGTATCGCGATACCTCCGCTGCGGGTGGGCCCGCTCGACCTGAGCAACGACACGGTGTTCCTCATGACCGTGACCGTGCTGTTCGCCGTGCTCGGCGTGGCGATCATCGCGCTGCGGAACAGCGGATACGGACGGCGCCTGGCCGCGATGAAGGACAGCCCGGCGGCTTCGGCGATGCTGGGGCAGAGCCTGGTTCGACTCAAACTCGGCGTGTTCACCCTCTCGTCGGCGATCGCCGGACTCGGTGGCCTGTTCATGGCCAGCGCAATGGGATCGGTGTCCAGCGACAACTTCTCGATTCTGGTGAGCCTGTCGCTGCTCATGCTCACGGTGGTGGCCGGCATCGGCTACGTGTCGGGTGCGCTGTTCGGTGGCCTGATGTCGGGTATCGGATTCGCCGTCATCATGGTGTCGTTCTCGAATCTGGCATCGGCACAACCGGAACTGTCGGGAATGTGGACATTCCTCGGTCACGTTGCCGCAGTCAGTCCGGCGCTGATCGGTATCGGTGTCGCTGCCAACCCGAGTGGCACCGTCCATCAGGTGGTCGAGGGCTATCGCAGCCTGACCAACGCGAAGCCCGTACTCGCAGGTGGGGCGGCGATCGTGCTGGTGTCCTATGTTCTCGCCCTGGTCGGAGCGCTCGACAACTGGTGGTTCGCCTCGATTACCATCGCCACGGTCTTCCTGCTCCCGGTCGCCGGGCAGATGCTGATGCCAGAGGCGGTACTCGGCAAGGAGGAAGCGGAGCGTAAACGTCCTCTGGATCCCCACCGGGTGGGCGTCGACGAACCGTACGGTCCGGAAGTGCGTGACGAGATCGACCGGGAACTGGGCATTGCCGGGCAGTTGTCGTCGTCCGTCCGGCGTGAACAGGAGTTGATCTCTCATGGCTGACGTACAACTTCTCGAAACACGCGGAATCACTGTGCGTTTCGGTGGTCATACCGCAGTAGACGACGTGAGCATCGGCATTTCGGGCGGGACGGTCACCGGTCTGATCGGGCCGAACGGTGCCGGAAAGACGACGCTGTTCAACACGATCACCGGATTGCAGCGACCCACCTCCGGACAGGTGTTCCTCGACGGCAACGACGTCACCTCGTCGGCGCCGTTCAAGCGGGCGCAGTTGGGGCTGGCGCGAACGTTCCAGCGACTCGAACTCTTCGTGTCGCTGTCGGTCCGGGACAACTTGCGCGTCGCCGGTGACATTCACAATGCACATGCGAACGGCCGCAGTCACATCGATATCGAATCCGAGACCGAGCGACTGCTGGCGCTGACGGGGCTGGAAGACATCGCGGATCGCGATGTGTCGGACATCCCCACCGGGCGGGCTCGGGTGGTGGAGGTGGCGCGCGCGCTGATGACGGCACCTCGGATTCTGCTGCTGGACGAACCTGCATCCGGGCAAACCGAACAGGAAACCGAACAGTTCGCGGAACTGCTCGGTGAACTGGCCGCCGACGGACTGGCGATCTGCCTGGTCGAGCACGACATTCCGCTGGTGATGAAAATCTGCTCCACCATCCACGTCCTGGACTACGGAGCGGTGCTTGCGAGCGGACCGCCGGACGAGATCAAGAACGACCCGGCCGTGATCAACGCCTACATCGGCACCGAGGAGGAGGCCGTATGAGTACCGGACCGCTACTCGAACTGATAGGTGTCCGTGCGGGATACGGACCCATCGAGGTACTTCACGGTGTGGATCTCGAACTCGATCCCGGTGCGGTGGTGGCGCTGCTCGGACCCAACGGCGGCGGCAAGACCACGACGTTGAAGGTATGTTCCGGTATTCAGACCGCGACGTCGGGAGAATTCCGGCTCGCCGGGCGTGTCGTGAACGGTGTCTCCGCAGCGGACCTGGCCCGACTCGGGGTCTGCTCGATCCCTGAGGGTCGCGGCATCTTCCCCAACCTGACAGTCCGGGAAAACCTCTGGATCGCAACAGGTTCAGGCGCCACACTCGCCGAACTAGAAGAGGTGGCCTACACGAGGTTCCCGATACTCGGGCAGCGGAAAACCCAACTGGCAGGGTCGATGTCCGGTGGCGAACAGCAGATGCTCGCCCTGTCCCGGGCATTGGGAACCCGGCCCACGGTGCTGCTGCTCGACGAACTGTCGATGGGGCTGGCACCACGGATCGTCTCCCAGATCTACGACATCGTCGGTGAATTGGCGGCGGAAGGGCTGTCCATCCTCGTCGCCGAGCAGTTCGCCCGGGCAGTGCTTCCCATCGCCACCAGCGCGGCGCTCATGCTGCACGGACAGGTCGTGCGTACAGGCGATCCGGTGGACATCGAAGAAGAACTGTCAACCAGCTATCTAGGAGGATGAGGATGACCACTGTGGTCGACGAACGACGCGAACAATTCAAGAAGGACGTGGCCGCACTGGGGCTGGATACGAACAAGCCCGGATTCTCCGGCAAGGGCCGCATCGTCGGCCTGACGCTGATGATCGTCGCCGCGTTCGCCGCGTTCGCCGTGTACATCTCGTCACTGACACTGTCGGACCTACGAGATATCGCGTCGTATCAACTGCTGAGCCTCGGATTCGTCGCGATCACCTTGATCGGTGCGGCGGTATACATCGCGGCCGTCGTGTCGCGGGTGCTGAGCCTGTGGCTGGTACGGCAACTGCTCGAGAGCAATGCGCAGAGCGACAAGATCGCGGAGGCGCTCGCGCGGAGCACCGTCTGATCGGAAAGCCGTTCTCGCCGCGCAATTCCGTAGGCATCCGACGGAAGAGCAGAAGGCCCGCCCCCGGTCAATTCCGGGGGCGGGCCTTCCTGCATCGGTAAGCGGTCAGCGACCCGCCGCCTCGAGCCCCCTGCTGATATCGGCGAGAATATCGTCGATGTGCTCGATGCCGACCGCCAGGCGCACCAGACCCCGCGTGACACCGGCCGCGAGCTGCTCCTCGGCGGCCAACTGCGAATGAGTCGTGGACGCCGGATGGATGACCAGCGAACGCACATCACCGATGTTCGCGACGTGACTGTGCAGGGTCAACGCGTCGACGAACTTCTTGCCTGCGTCGACACCGCCCGACAATTCGAACACGACGATCGCACCCGCACCACGCGGCGTGAGCTGCCGGCCACGCTCGTACCACGGGGAGGACGGAAGACCGGCATAGGACACCGATTCGATCTCCGGCCGCGCATCCAGGAACTCGGCGACCCGCTGCGCATTGGCAACATGCCGCTCGATCCGCAACGACAACGTCTCCAAGCCCTGCGCGATGAGGAACGCATTGAACGGTGCAACAGCCGACCCGAGGTCACGCAGCAACTGCACGCGCGCCTTGAGCGCATAGGCAGGCGCACCCAGGTCGGCGAAGACGACGCCGTGATAGCTCGGATCGGGAGTCGTGAAATTGGCGTGGCGACCCTGCGTCCAGTCGAAGGTGCCGCCGTCGACGATCACACCGGCGATCGCCGTGCCGTGCCCACCGAGATACTTCGTCGCCGAATGCACGACGATGTCGGCGCCGTGCTCGAGTGGACGCAGCAGGTACGGCGTCGCGACCGTGTTGTCGACGATCAACGGAAGACCGTGTTCGTGCGCGAGTTCCGAAATGCCGGGGATATCGAGGATGTGGTTCTTCGGATTGGCGATCGTCTCGCCGTAGAACGCCTTCGTATTGGGACGGATCGCCGCGGCCCACTGGCCGAGATCGTCGGGATCCTCGACGAACGACACCTCGATACCCAGCTTGCGCAACGTGTAGTGCAGCAGATTGTAGGTGCCGCCATAGAGATACGGACTGGCCACGACATGGTCACCGGCCTCGGCGAGGTTCAAGATCGCGAACGTTTCAGCGGCCTGCCCCGACGACAGCAGCAGCGCGGCGACGCCACCTTCGAGCGCGGCGATGCGCTGCTCGACCGCATCCTGAGTGGGATTCATGATGCGGGTGTAGATGTTGCCGGGCTCGGCAAGCCCGAACAAAGCGGCAGCGTGATCGGTGCTGTCGAAGGTATAGCTGGTGGTCTGATAGATCGGCAGGGCACGGGCCTTGGTGTCGCCACCGGCCGGCTGGCCGACATGGATCTGCTTGGTTTCGAAACTCCAGTTCGCCGTGGGGTCGACGGCGTCGGGGGTGTTCTCACTCATGGGTGCTGCTCCGTACTGTTCGATACATCGGGGGAATTCGTGATGGTTCCTCGGTGGCCTACCGTCACCCGGCCGAATGGTGCGTACAGCGAGGGCCGGCACATCGGCCGGCGACACCACACGGAGAGGATGATCGGGTTGGGTCGCTCAGCGACCCGGACACCCGCAGGTACACAAGTACCGCGCACGGCGGCGCACCGACGGACCACCCGTCAGGCATACTCGCGTGTTGCTCACGGACCCGACAATAACCGGTCACCGTGGTCCCGACCAGTGTTGACGACACGATGCGCAGGGACAGAGGACACACCCGCACACCATGCGATGAACGACAGACTCACCACGCCGTGTCATGGAATCCCACTCGTGTCGGTGAGCCGTGGTACCTCTTATGGGCTCCGGTTACATCCCCCGTCGCTTCGCTCGCCCCGGCTACAACTCCCGTCGCTTCGCTCGCCTGGTCCACGGGCGGGCCCGTTGGAACGGATCCATTTCGTGCCCTACCCCGAACAGCACCCCGGTGACGATTCCACCTACGACCCGTACGCCGAGTACCGGGAAACCAAACCGGTCCACCGTCAGCATCGGATGGAGCCGCGTCCACCGGACGGGCAGGGGTTCGGCTACCCGCCGCAGCCGACATACGGTTCGCCTGCCACGCCCGAGCAGGTGGCGGCGCAGCAGGCCGAGCAGGAGCGGATGCGTCAATGGGGGCAGTGGCAGGACGACGTTCGGCGTCAAGCGTGGGCGGACGCCCAGCGCCATGCCGCCGCCCAGTACACACACCCCCAGTACACACACCCCCAATACAACGGTCCGGTCCAGCAGGTGGTGGTGACCAACACCGTGCGAGCGGGAGGTGGTTGCCCACATCTGCTGCACTTCGTTCTCACCGCCGTGACATGCGGAATCTGGTTGCCCGTCTGGATCATTCACGCGATCGTCGACGCCTGTCGCTGATAGAGCGAATATCCCTGTGCAGCAGTGTTATTCGAGGGCGGCTGCGCGTCCTTCGAGGTCAGAGCAGATGGACCTTCTTGTACAGGATCTTCGACGGTCCACCGACCAGTCCGACGCTGTCGAGGAACGTCATGAGCTTGGCGCCGGACTTGCGGACCCGGTCGTGGTAGTGCGTGTTGGCTTTCGCTTCGGCGACCGCGCGGTCGCGGTCCAAGCCTGCATTGGCGTAGACATCCTCGCGGATCATGCTTTTGACCACGAAGTACACCGTCACGGCCGTATTGATCCGTTCGGCCTGCAGGCGTAGCCGGCTTGCGCCGGTCAGTCGCCGCGCGACCTCTTCGCGGGCGAACCGGATGTGTCGGGCTTCCTCGAGCACATGGATCTTGCTGACCGTACGGGTGACCGGTTGTACGCGCTCGTCGCGCATGAAGTCGCGCTGCATCATGTCGAGGATTTCTTCGGCGGCCATGACGCTGGCATAGGCGTTGGCGCCGCGGAAGAATCCGCCCCACAACCGGCCGAGGCGGTGAATATACGGCGCAGGTCCGTAGCCGGGCATGCCGAGGCGCTCGCCGGCGCGGGCGAACATCACCGAATGGCGGCATTCGTCGGCTACTTCGGTCAGTGCGAACTGCACGTGCCGGGAGTGCTTGTTTCGGTTGTAGACATCGCGCAGCAGCATCTGCATGAGCAGGATCTCGAACCACAGTCCGACGCTGGAGACGCTCGCGGCCTCGTGCTTCGTCAGTTCGATCCGCTGCTCGTCGGTCATCTCGTCCCACAGTGCCGTGCCGTACAGCGTGCTCCACTCCGGGGTCATGCCGTATTTGTCGTCGGGGATCGGCGCCTCCCAGTCGACCTCGATCATCGGGTCGTACGACATGCGGGCGGCCGATGCGAGCAGTCGCCGGGCCGTGTCCTCGCGATCGGACAGAGCCACGTTCGGCACGAAACCCTCGGTCGTGGCATTCCGGGGGTTCGTGAGCGATGCGGTCATATTCTCACCCTTAGTGTGACGGAAAGTAACGGTTACCTGAAGTTTACAGTGAGGGTCGTCACGGCACAACGGGCTGTACGCGATCGTCGAAGTGGAGACACCTGCGAGAACGGGCCGCCGATCCGTCGAAAGGTTGATTTTTTGCTCGTGTGCGGCGATTCGGTATGCCGCACCACCACGTTGCTGCTGAGATCGAGTCCGGGGTACGTCCGCGATCCCTCACCGACCGGCGGGAGGCAGCAATGGCGTTGGAAGTCGACACCGCGGCGCGGGCGGATCGGCGGGACTGGATCGGATTGGGGGTGCTCGCCGCCGGCCTGTCGATGATCGTCGTCGACGGCACCATCGTCGGTGTCGCCCTGCCGGTCATCATCACCGACCTCGATATGGACCTGACCGACGCGCAGTGGGTCAACAGCGTCTATTCCGTCGTGTTCGCTGCGCTGCTCCTGACCGCTGGCCGCCTCGGCGACCGACTCGGTCGACGGAAGATGTTCATCGCGGGTGTACTGGTGTTCATGCTCGGCAGCGTGCTGGCCGCTCTCGCCGGGAGCGCGACCGCGCTGATCGCGGCCCGCGTCGTGCAGGGTGTCGGTGGCGCGTTCGTGCTGCCGACGACCCTGTCCAGTGTCAACGCGACCTTCCGGGGCAAGGACCGGGTGATCGCCTTCGCCGTGTGGGGCGCGGTGATCTCCGGGATGGCGGCGGTCGGGCCGCTGCTCGGCGGCTGGCTGACGACCTACTTCACCTGGCCGTGGATTTTCGTCGTCAATATTCCGATCGGGGTCGCGGTGCTGGTCGGTGCGGTGCTGACCGTCCAGGAAACCCGCGCGACGATCACCGTGCCGGGTCTCGACGTCGACGGCCTGCTGCTCAGCGTCATCGGATTCGGCGGCATCATCTTCGCACTCATCGAAGGTCAGAGCCTCGGCTGGTGGGCACCGATCGCCGAGTTCAGTGTTTTCGGGTTGACATGGCCGGCGGACGCGCCGGTGTCGGTCGTCCCGGTCGTCGCCGCGATCGGCGTGATCGCACTCGTACTGTTCGTGGTCTGGGAGCGGCACCGGGCGGTCGGCAGCCATCGCTCGGCGATCCTCGACCTGAGTCTGTTCAGGTTGCCTACCTTCAGTTGGGGAAACGCGACCGCTGTGGCCGTCGCGATCGGCGAGTTCGGTCTCCTGCTGGTGCTGCCACTGTTCCTCGTCAACGCACTCGGACTCACCACGATGAGCGCAGGCCTCGTCCTCGCGGCCATGGCCTTGGGCGCGTTCGCGTCCGGTGCCGCGGCACGACACCTGGCGGCGGCGATGGGGCCGACCCGAGTCGTGATTCTCGGGCTGGCGATCGAGGCGGTCGGGGTCGCGGTGGTCGCGACGTTCGTCTCGTCGACCGTCTCACCGTGGCTGCTGGCTGCACTGCTCGCCGGGTACGGGGTGGGGCTGGGGTTGGCGTCAGCTCAACTGACCGGAACCGTGCTGGTCGACGTCCCGCCGGAGAAGTCCGGGGAGGGGTCGGCAACACAGAGCACGTTTCGTCAGTTGGGGTCCGCCCTGGGATCTGCGATCGTCGGTGCGGTGCTGTCCGTGACGCTGGCACACACCCTCGCGGCCCAACTGGAGACCGCGCCCGTGCCCGCACCGGTGCAAGAACAGTTGGTGACCGCGACCCGTGATTCGGCGGGCGGCACCATCAGCGGGCTGCGAGAACAGGGGGAGAGCGGGAATCTCGGACCCGAGGGGCCGGCGGTGACCACCGCGCTCGCCGAGGGGTTCGGTGACGCGACCCGCATCTCGCTGTTCGCCGCGTCCGGGTTTCTCGCGCTCGGGCTGGTGAGTGCGACGGCGCTGCATATCCGCACCCGTCGGGAATAGGCCGGATCGCGACGGCTGGACCTGCGCATCGGACCGCGGGCACAATCGACGGAACCGAACCAGTTGGAGGATCGTCGCCATGTGTTATTCCGTCACCTGTCCCGCGTGCGGCAAGACCGGCTGGGAGGGATGTGGCCAGCACGTCGACGACGTCATGCGTGAGATTCCCGTCGCCGACCGATGCTCGTGCGCCGCCCGGTGACCGCCGCGTAGGACCGGACGCACCAGCATCAGTCCGGTGCGGTGCCGTCGGTGATCCGGGGGCGCCGCGGAGACACGAACGCCGCGGCCACGGCCCCGACCGCGAGGATCGCGGCGATCGTCCACGCCGCCTGTTGCATTCCGTCGAGGAACGCCGACCGGGCCAGATCCGCCAACTCGTCGCCGCGCGGCCC
>NZ_JBAQXC010000358.1:0-20404 GCF_049299235.1 Rhodococcus sp. (in: high G+C Gram-positive bacteria)
GCACCGATACGGAGCAGCACCGATACGGGCAGGCCCGCTCCCCGAGGAGCGGGCCAGCCCCTATCGAACGGAGGACCGGTCAGATCACCCCGAGGGCGAACATCGCGTCGGCGACCTTCACGAAGCCGGCGATATTCGCGCCGTGAACGTAGTCGCCCGGCTTGCCGTACTCGGCAGCCGTCTCCACACACCGGGTGTGGATATCGCGCATGATGCCGGCCAGACGCTCGTCCGTGTAGTCGAAGTGCCACGAGTCGCGCGACGCGTTCTGCTGCATCTCGAGGGCGGACGTCGCGACGCCACCGGCATTGGCGGCCTTGCCCGGCGCGAACGCCACACCGGCGTCGCGGAACACCGAGATGCCTCCGGGTGTGGTGGGCATGTTCGCGCCCTCGGCGACGAGCTTGACGCCGTTGTTGACCAGGACCTTCGCTGCGTCCTCGTCGAGTTCGTTCTGGGTGGCACACGGCAGGGCGATGTCGCACGGCACGTTCCAGATGCTGCCGCCGGAGTAGAACTCGGCGTCGGAACGCTCGTCGATGTACTCGCAGATCCGTCCGCGCCGGACTTCCTTGATCTCCTTGAGCAGATCCAGGTCGATACCGGCCTTGTCGACGATGTATCCGGACGAGTCGGAGCAGGCGATGGCCTTACCGCCGAGTTGGTGGATCTTCTCGATGGCGTAGATCGCGACGTTGCCCGATCCGGAAACGACAGCGGTGCGACCCTCGAGGCTGGTGCCCGCGGTTTTGGCCATCTCGTTGACGAAATACGCGGCGCCGTAGCCGGTGGCTTCCCTCCGTACCTGCGAGCCGCCCCAGGTGAGGCCCTTGCCGGTGAGCACACCGGACTCGTAGGAGTTGGTGAGGCGCTTGTACTGGCCGAACAGGTAGCCGATCTCGCGACCGCCGACGCCGATGTCACCCGCGGGAACGTCGGTGTACTCACCGATGTGGCGGTGCAGTTCAGTCATGAACGACTGGCAGAAGCGCATGATCTCCTGCTCGGACCGGCCCTTGGGGTCGAAGTCCGAGCCGCCCTTGCCGCCGCCGATCGGCAGACCGGTGAGCGCGTTCTTGAAGATCTGTTCGAAGCCGAGGAACTTCACGATGCCGAGGTTGACGCTCGGGTGGAAGCGCAGGCCACCCTTGTAGGGGCCGAGCACACTGTTGTACTGCACGCGGAAGCCGCGGTTGACGTGTACCTGGCCCTGGTCGTCGATCCACGGGACACGGAAGATGATCTGCCGCTCGGGCTCGCAGAGCCGTTCGATCAGCCCGGAGTCGAAGTACGAGGGGTGCCGGTCGAGAACCACGTGCAGGGACTCGAACACCTCGGCCGCGGCCTGATGGAACTCGGGCTCACCAGCGTTGCGAGCCTTGACCTGCTCGTAGATCTCTTCGATGCGGTCCGAGGTCGACACGCCCACCACCTGACTTGTGAGAACACTGTTACATGACATTTACCCAGTGCACTATAGGCCGTAATGCTCCCACCCTCCTACGAGGTGCCCGGGTGGGAGATTGGACACACGTTGGAAGGCGCGGGGGAATTACCGCAGGTGATGGTGTCTAATCCGCTTCTCGGGCAATCCTCCGGTGCGGCCCTGCGTCCTCCGCGGTCTCGGTCCGCCGGGCGAATGCGGGCCGCGCTCCGCCGTCCGGCCAGCAGCGCCGCGAGTTCCGCCCGGCTGCCCGCGCCCGTTTTCGCGTACACCGCCTTGAGGTGGTCCTGCACCGTGTTCGAGGTGATGCAACGACGCAGTGCGATCTCGGCCGTCGACAATCCGGCCGACACATCGGCGCACACATCCCGCTCACGCGCGGTCAACGCATACGCCGTGAACAGCAGATCGGTGAACTCTTCGGCCGGGGCCGGTTCGATGGTGACCACCGTGCGACCCTCGTCGCCGTCGGTGACGAGAGCGGTCGCGCGCACCAGAACCCAGTATCCGTGCCCGTCGTGAATCCGCGCGCGGAAGACTCCGGTGGGGCTCGATCGTGCCCCGACGGTGGCGGCACGCAACAGCACCGCCAAGCGCACCTGTCCGGCCAGTCGGTCCTGCCAGTCCCGCGCCGCCGCGGTGAGGCCGATCGGATCGCCCACCGGGTCGGTCAGTACCACCGCCGGTCCCGGGTCGTCCCCGCGACGCGACTGCACCACGTGGACGGCAGCGGCGCGCGTCGCGACGGCGAGAGCCGTCGCCGTCAACGTCAGGAACTCGAGTTCGCGATCGGTGAAATCCGGTCCGGATCGTACGAATCCGGCGGCACCCCAAAAAAATCCGTCCACGATAAACGTGAACCGAGCCTCACAGTCGAGTCCGAGGGGGCGCCACACCGCGCCGTGCCGGAGGCTGTGCGCGACGTCGGCAGCCGGTAGATCGGAGGCTCGAACGACAGTCCGGCCGCTGCGGGCGAGATCGGCGAACGTCGCGGGATCCTTGCCGCCGAACTCGGATTCGGCGAGCAGCGGTTCGTACTCGCGCGGTATGCGATTGTGACCGCTGGTCATCGAACCAACCGTCAAGGTTCCCGGATCGATCAGGGCCCAGCACGTCAGGTCGCTGCGGACGGTGTGGTCGACCAGTTCGATGGCCCGACCGTGCAGTTGCGTGATGTCGGCGCCGGTGCCCGCCAATGCAAGGATCTCCCGGCACAACCGCTCCGCCCGTACTTCGAGCATGAGTTCAGTATGCGCTGGCCTTCGGCCGCGCCGGCATCCCAGATTCCGGGGATGTTCCGCCGCTCCGGCCGGGCCTAGCGTCGCGGTATCCCAGGTTTTCGTTGCGAACAGGCCGGCGACGCACCGGCGGAGTTACCGCCTCTGCCGGCCACGCCGGCAGGTCTGCGCAACATCAGATCGGCGGAAGGAAGTGGGTAACGATGATCGTCGTCGCCCAAGTTGCGGCCCTGGTCGCCGCCGGGGTGCATCTGCTGGCTTTCGCGTGGGAATCGATCCTGTTTCTCCGGCCCGGCATCCACCGAGACCTGTTCCGCGTCCCCACCCGGGATGTCCCTCCCGTCCGGTTGTGGGCCTTCAACGTGGGCTTCTACAACCTGTTCCTCGGATCGGGGGCGATCGCCGGCGTGGTCCTGTGGTGGGCGGGCCGTGACATGCCGGGTCGCACCCTGGTGATCTACACGTGCACCTTCATGTTCCTGGCCGGGATCGTGCTGTTCGTCTCGGACCGGATGGCGATGAGTCGGCCGCGCGGAGCCGGTGTGGTCGGCGCCGCCTCCCAGTCCACGCCGCCGCTGGTGGCCTTGGTGGCGCTACTCGTCGCCTGACCCATCGAGATTCCCGGGCCGTCGGATTCCCGGGTCGTCGTTGGCGTTCTGATCGACCGGCAAACACCACGGCAACCCGTGCAGTCGAACCCGAGTGGGTGGGGTCCCCCACACTCGGGGGGTATTGGCGACGTCGCCGCCCGCGCATACTGAAGACATGGCCGAGAAACGAACGGCCGGGGCACTTCGCTCGTCCCTCCGAGATATCGCGCTCGCAACCGCAAGCACATCCGAATTCGGGCAGGCGGCGCTGCGGGCTGTCCGCACGCGGATCCCGTTCGACCGCGGTTGCATCGGCACGGTAGATCCGGCAACGCTGATGCTCACGTCCGTCACGATGATGGACGTGCCGAACTCCCTCGGCCGTGGGTTCGCCTCGGTCGCCGAATTGGAATACGGCACATCGCCGTACGCGAACGCCTACGGCAGGCTTGCCCGCGAACCGGGTGGTGCCCAGACGATCCGGGACGCCGTCGCCGGCGATATCCGGGAGACGTTGCCGTACGGGCAGATTCTCGAGCCGCTCGGCATGGACGACGAGGTTCGCCTCGTGTTCCGGGGCCGCGACGATCGGGTGTGGGGCGCGGGAACGCTGATGCGCGGACCCGGCCACCGATTCGGCGACACGGATGTGAGAGCGCTCGCCGCGTGCGGGCGTGAGATCGGGGAAGGACTGCGGTTGCCGTTGATCCGGCAGACGCCGCGGATGGTGACGGAGGTGTCCGACGGTCCTGCCGTGGTGGTCGTCGGGGAGGACGACGAGGTGGAATCGGTGACACCGCGAGCATCGGAATATCTCGATCGGATCGGCGGCGACTCCTGCGTTCGGATGATGCCCGCGGTTGCCTCGGCTGTGCGCTTCCGGAATTCGGGGGAGGCGGTCGTGACCCGTGTACGGACGGCCGACGGTGAATGGCTGGTGCTCCGGGCAGGGAGGCTGGACGGTCGGGGAGCGCGGGGCAGGGTAGTTGTCACAGTGGAACCGGCCCAGCCGGCGCAGATCATTGCGCTGGTGACCGAACTGCACCGGCTCACCGCGCGAGAATCCGAAGTTCTCGGACACGTCCTCGCGTGCGAGACGCGCACGGAGATCGGACAGCGGATGTTCATCAGCCCGTACACCGTCCAGGATCACCTGAAGAGCATCTACGCCAAGATCGGTGTGAACAGCCGTCAGGAACTCGTCGCACATCTGTTCTACTCACACCACCTGCCGCATTTCGGTGCGTCGGTCGGACCGGACGGCTGGTTTGCCGGTGTGCATCGGCGCGACGGACACGGTTCGGAGCCGAACGCACCGTAGCGGGTCCACCGCCCACGCTGTTGCCGGACTGCCCGAGCGACTGTCCGGACGACAGCGAAACCCGAGGGGCAGAGCGCTGCTCGCCGAAATCCGGGGGCAGCGGGGAGACCGGAAGGAAACATCATGGGAAACAGTGATATTCACCGCAAGCTCCACGGTATGTTCAACGACCGCGATTTCGATGCGATGGATGGGCATCTCGCCGCACGATTCACCTACGAGGATGTGCCTCGCGGCTGGACACTGCGCAACACGGAAGAATTCAAGGGTTGGTTGCAGGGCTGGGTCACCGCGTTCCCCGATGCACGCATCGACGAGGACCAGTTTCGGGAAGGGACCGATTTCTCGGTAGCGACCTTCCACGGCAAGGGACGCAACGACGGCCCCTTCGGCAGTACGTCGCCGACCGGCCGCGAGATGAACGTGCGTTATTGCGAGGTCATGCACATCGGTACCGACGGTCTGGTCGACTCGACCCGGATCTACTACGACCTGGCGACGTTGCTGACCCAGCTCGGCTTGCTCGAACTGCCGGAATGACAGCGTGACCGTGGGGCGCGGACCCGGGCTTCGGCCGTGACCGCGTCCCACAGCGCCCAAGTGAGGGGGCAATGTCGTGTCCGACATTCTGATCGTGACGTTCGAGGCCGGTGGCAACGTGCCACCGGCGTTGGAGACAGGCAAGGAGTTGCGTCGCCGCGGTCATCGCGTCCGGGTTCTCGGACACGCGATGCAGAAGTCGGTGATCGAATCGGCCGGGCTCGAGGTCCGCGCCTATCGCAGCTCACCACCGTGGACGCCGCACGCGCAGTTGAGCACATGGACCGTCCTGACCATGGGACTCGCGATGGTGACCGACCCGGGGATCGGACGCGACCTGCTGAACGAGGTTCGGGACGATCCGGCCGACCTGGTCGTCGTCGACTGCATGCTGTTCAACGTGCTCGACGCGGCCGCGCGCGCGGGCCTGCCGCACGTCGCGTTGTTCCACACCTTCTACGGGGTTTTCGACGGTTCGTTCCGGCGTGGCCCGTTCGGCGTCGTCCCCCGAGCGAAGGGGCTCGGCCCGCGCCGGGTCTGGCACGGGGCCGATCTCGAACTGGTCTGCTCGGACCCGGCGTTCGATCCCGCGGGTCACGACGGAACGCGGCGCACGAACGGTCACGTGGTCTGGACCGGGGCCGTGCACGATGTCCGGGAAGCGGCGGCAGGTCACACCCCGCCACGGGTGCTCGCCAGTCTCAGCACGGCCGGCTTCCCGGGGCAGCGCACGACACTGCAGAACATCCTCGATGCCGTCGAGGGCATCGACATCGAGTTGGTCGTCACGACCGGACCGTCGATCGATCCCGAGGGCTTCCACGCACCGTCCAATGTGTCCGTGCACCGATACATTCCGCACAACGAACTGATGCCGCAATGCTCCGCGGTGATCGGGCACGGTGGGCATGCCACCACATTCCGGGCTCTCGCATACGGCCTTCCGATGCTGATCCTGCCGATGTCGCGGCTCACCGACCAGCCGATCGTCGGCAGGGCGGTGGCCGACGCCGGGGTCGGGAAGGTGCTCCGCAGGTCGGCGAAACCCGACCGGATCCGTGATGCGATCGATGACCTGATGGGCTCGGCACACTATCGGACCGCGGCGGCCGAGCTCGGCGCCCGGCTCCGGGCCACCGATGGCCCGTCGGTCGCCGCGGATCGGCTTCTCGCACTCATCGATTCACCCTGATCGACCGCCCGCCGGAGCGAACAGGTGGGTGGAGATGCGATGGCGGGTGGAAACCTGTGGGCCGACATCGACATCCGGCCCCCACCGCTCTGCGGCCGCCCGCCGGTATTGCCCGGCGAATGCGTGAAGCAGGACGAATCGTGCCGGTGCGGGCAGCGCGTCGGCCATCACTCGGAACCGGTCGTCGTCGAGTCCGTCGATGATCCAGGGGACCTCACGGGCCAACTCCGACTTCGGCTTGTCCTTCATGACGTCATGACCCCAGTCGCCCCACTGTCTGCGGGAGATTGTTCGGGACACGAGTGGCATCGCCTCGTCCTCCTCATCGCGCAGATGCGGCAGCAACACGTCCTCGAGCCCGTCGAGTGCGGCAACCAACTCCGTCGGTGTCGTCGCGTGGTTGTCGCCGCGATACGCAAAGGCAGCATGGCCGAGGATGTCGATTCGAGGTGAGATCCGGGTGTGGTCCGCGTCCATCCGATCCAACAGTGGGCCGGCATGTGGGTCGAGGCGTCGGATCAGCGGCCACAGGAACTTGTCCTCGGCACCGTGGTGGTAGCGCAGAAACTCCATCATCCAGATCAGGTGATGCGAGACTGCCATCCGCTGGGTGTCGGCCGGAGGGTTCGTTGCAGTGAGAATGGTGCGGGTGCGAGTGAGATCGCGTCGCAGGGCGTCGTGCAGGATGCCCATCATTCGAGTATCCGCAGGTCCGTTCGGGTCCGGTTTCATGGTGTCACCTCCGATTCGAGGAGCACTTTCGCACGCTCGAGATTGCTGCGGACGTAGCGGGCGTACAACTTCGAGACGATGTGGATCGGAAGGCCAACGAACAATCCGGGCATGAGTCCGGCTTCCTGGCGCCAGGTCACTCGGGTACTTCCACCGTCGGGTTCGAGTCGAAGCTCGACCTCGTACGGGAAACGGCCGTTTGTGCTGCGCTGATGCAGATATCTGCCGCGTTCCGCGCCGATGAGTTCCTCGGTGACCTCGAGTCGTAGGCCGGCAACATCGGCCACGCCGTGCAGGATCGAACCCACTGCGGCAGGTTCACCCGAGATCAATTTGTACGAAAGTACATTGGTCATGAACTGTGCTGGACCGTCCGGGTGTGCGAAGAAGTCGAAGACCGCTTCGGCAGGTCGGTCGACGGCGACGGATTCCTCGGTGACGATCATGATTGCTCCCATCGAACAGTGGTTGGTTGCCGGATTGTCACGATTCACCGCGGAACACCATCTCGGACAGTGCAACCTCGAACTCCTGTGTCCGGTCGTCGAATCGGACGGTGTAGACAGTGGGGTAGTAGGCGGACTGCTGATAGGCCTGAGGCTGCTCGATGTCCTCCCTCAGCGTCGGCCCGGTGAGCAGCCACGCTCGGGTGATCATCGGCTCCATGAACGTGTAGGTTCCGTCCCACGACCCGTTGATGAATGTCTCGGTGAAGTCGTAGACACCCGGGATCATGCCTTCGGTCGCGTCCAGCCAATGCGCCCCCATGAACGGCACCACTTGCTCGGCCGCGGGTCCGGGCGGGAGAACATAGCCCCGCGGCATGTACTGCGGAGCGGGTAGATTCGCGGCGCGAATAGCAAAGTCGGGTGCGGCGGGATCGATCCGTTCGATCGACGCCATGTCGGTCATGTAGAACTGCAGATCGAAATGTGGTTTACCGAAGAGGGTTTCGGGAGGATGGCCGCGTGGATTCCAGTTGATCATCACATGGTCGAAGGCGGTCGCTGCCGCTGTCTCGGGGACGTCGAGCATGAGCATCGCGCCGTCGTCGGGAAGTCCGTCGAGTGCGTCCGCCGACATCCGGATGCCGACGGCCGTCGGATTGCCGGCCGCATCGACCGAGGTGAATGTTCGAATCACCCCGTTGCCGGCGGTCGCGGTGGAACCGAAGTGCGTGTGGCTCTCGTCCGGCACGGCAGTCGCGTTGTGCCAGACCGACCCGCTCGCGACCACGCACGCCGCGACCGCCAGTCCTGCGGATCGGAACATTCGATGGTGTCGCATGATTCGATCTCCTTGTCGAGTCCCGTTCGAGCACTGCATGATTCGTACACATACATCGTGGTCGGATCCTGCTGTTCCCAGTATCGGACGGGCACCGCATCCAGGGCGATCCCTCGGGCGAGGGGGTGACGTCGACGGATGCGGGTGAGTAACCGTCCCGGTCATCGGAACGCGAAATTGACAGCACGCGATCCACTCAGTCGAATCCGGTGACCCGTCTTCGCGACCGCAGGAGCCCAGATGACCGACGTCGGCAGCCTCTACATCAACGACGGCCTGTCCGAAGAGGAGATCGCACGGCAGGCGGCACTGTACGGGCCGCTGGCCGAGGACATCCGTGCGCTGATCCCGCTCGGCATCTCCACCCAAGCCGACGACAACGAGATCCGCCGGGCCCGGGAACATCTCGCGGCGGCCACCGAAATCCTTGCCGGTCGGCGAGAGCCGGGACCGTTCGGCACCCGGTTCAACGACTCCGGAAACTTCCGCACGTGGGGAAATGCCGCGTCCGGCCTGCGCAACGCGGTCGCGCCGCCGCTCGAGATCCACACCGACGCGGACGGGCGGGTGTGGGCGGACTTCCACCTGCACATCGGCTACGAAGGACCGGCCGGGTACACACACGGTGGAGTCTCCGCGCTCATCCTCGATCAGGTACTCGGCGACGCGGCCCGGGTCGGTGGATCCCCCGGCATGACCGGAACCCTCACCCTGCGTTACCGCACACCCACCCCGCTCGGCGACTTGCACGCCGAGGCGAAGATCGACCGCGTCGAGGGCCGCAAGGCGTTCGTCACCGGGTATATCGCCGGACCCGACGGAATCTGTGTGGAAGCGGAAGGGATCTTCATCTCGCCGCGGTGGTTCGCCGACGCGCGAGCCGAGTTCGAATCGCAGAACTGATCGGGCGGCACTCCGCACCCACGCGCCGACCGATACTGAGGGTGCCCCCGGCAGGATTCGAACCTGCGACCTAGAGATTAGAAGGCTCTTGCTCTATCCACCTGAGCTACGGAGGCGCGAGCAGTATCGTATCGGTTCGGTTCGCGTCCGAAAATTCGGGCAGTGCGCGGCGGTCGGCGGAAGCCGGTCCCAGGCCTCCACCGGAACGCTCCGACGCCGTGTCGTAGCCGTCGCACGGCAGGTCCTACCCTGGTACGCATGGCAGCACCCGACCTCGCGCAGCCCGAATCCGCATCCGCACCCGCCGTGCGATCGGGCACGTCCGCACTGTACGTCCTGTTCGGCATCGTGTCGGCGATCGTCGCGGCGATCGTCGTCGGGCTGTCCGCGTCCCAGGCGCTCGTGCTTCTCGGCATCCCCGATCCCGGTCCCGCCACCACCTACGGTCTGCCCGCGATCCGGGGCATCGCGGAGATCGCGGCGGTCGTGACGATCGGATCGTTGTTCTTCGCCGCGTTCCTTGTCCCACCGCAGCGCAACGGTGTGCTCGACGTCGACGGCTACCGGACGGTGCGGACCGCCGGTGCTGCCGCGATCGTGTGGGCCGCGTGCTCCGCGCTGCTCGTGCCCCTGACATTGTCGGACACCTCCGGCCAGCCCATCGGTGAGGCGATCAAACCGGAGAACCTGTGGAATGCGGTCGGCCAGGTCGACATCGCCTCCGCGTGGGCGTGGACGCTGGTTCTGGCAGTGGTACTGGCGATGCTGATCCGCTTCGCGGTGCGCTGGTCGTGGGTGCCGTACCTGCTGCTGTTGTCGCTGTTCACACTGATGCCGATCGCGCTGACCGGCCACTCCTCGTCAGGTGGTTCACACGACATGGCCACCAACAGTCTCGTGCTGCACCTGGTGGCGGCGTCGGTGTGGGCAGGCGGCCTGTTCGCGTTGTTCGTGCATGCTCGACGCGGCGGCGCCCACACCGATCTCGCGGCCCGCCGGTTCTCGTTCGTCGCCGCGATCGCGTTCGTCGTGATGGCGTTGAGCGGCATCATCAACTCCGCGGTGCGGGTGCCGTTCGACGATCTCGCAACCACCACCTACGGTCGGCTCGTCATAGCGAAGGCGGTTGCCCTGATCCTGATCGGCATCCTGGGCTGGGCGCAGCGTCGTCGCGCGTTGCCTGCGCTGGAAGCCGATCCCACCAGCCGCGGTGCCCTCGTCCGATTCGCGGCGGTGGAGGCGTTTCTCCTGGCCGCGACGGTCGGTTTGGCGGTCGGTCTGGGCCGGACCCCGCCGCCCGCCCCGGCATCGTCGCCGAGCGTTCTCGAGGTGGCACTCGGTTACAACCTCGATGCGGCCCCCACGTTCACGAATCTGTTCTTCGGGCCGTGGCGTTTCGATCTGATCTTCGGGACCGCCGCGGTCGTGTTGGCCGCCGGATACGCGCTGGGCATGTGGACACTGCGCAAGCGCGGCGACTCGTGGCCGGTGGGCCGCGCGATCGCGTGGTTCAGCGGATGCTTCGTGTTGTTGATCGCGACGTCGTCGGGTGTCGGCATGTATTCGCCGGCCATGTTCAGCGTGCACATGGGCGCGCACATGGCGATGTCGATGCTCGCTCCGGTGTTGCTCGCGCTCGGCGGAGCGATGACCCTCGCGTTGCGCGCCTTCCGGCCGGCCGGCCGCGATGGGGCACCGGGTCCCCGCGAATGGATACTCGAACTGCTGCACAGTCCGCCTTCGCGGTTCTTCACTCATCCGCTGGTGGCGTCGGTGATGTTCGTCGGTGGTTTCTACGCGCTGTACCTGGGTGGCATCTTCGAATCCTCGGCGGACAGTCATGCCGCGCACGTGCTGATGAACCTGCACTTCCTGATGAGTGGCTACCTGTTCTACTGGGTGGTCATCGGTGTCGACCCGTCCCCGCGGGACGTGCAGCCGGTGACGAAACTCGCGATGGTGTTCGGTTCGCTGCCGTTCCACGCGTTCTTCGGTGTCACCCTGATGAGCATGGGTTCGGTGATGGCCGAGTCGTACTACCGTGGCCTGGCGCTTCCGTGGAACAGCGACCTGTTCTCCGACCAGCAGGTCGGCGGCAGCATCGCCTGGTCTGCCGGTGAGATCCCGCTGGTCCTGGTGATGTTGTCGCTGCTGGTGCAGTGGTCGCGCAGCGACGACCGCACCGCGCGGCGCGTCGACCGCGCCGCCGAACGCGATCACGATGCCGACCTCGCCGCGCACAACGCGATGTTCGCCGAACTCGCCCGGCGCGACCGCGAAGGTAGCTGAGGTCGTTCCGCTGCCGCTACGACGAATACCGAGACGGACGAATTCGGACACTGGGGGGAAAGCAATGGGACGGATTCGGATCGGATGGGCTGCGGTGTCGGGCGCTGCGGTGCTCGGTGGCGCGGTGCTGGGTGGTGCCCTCGCGCCGACGCTGTACGGCCCGACGGCAGTGACGGCGAGGGCCGACCCGGCGCCGGGATCGGTGATCGACGTGCGGTCCCTGCCGGGCGACCTGTCCCTGCCGGGAGCCGCGGTCGCCGAGCGAATCGAATACCACACGCAGATGCGGTCCGGTGCCCCGACCGTCGGGACCGGCGTGCTGTTCCTGCCGCCCGGTCCCGCGCCGGCCGAGGGCCGTCCGGTGGTGGCGTGGACGCACGGGACGTACGGCATCGGCGACGACTGTGCCCCGTCGACGCGGCCGCGTGGCCCCCGCGACTCCGCCTACCTCGACCACTGGCTCGACCAGGGGTATGCGGTGGTCGCGGCGGACTATCCGGGTCTCGGCACCGCCGGTGTCCACACCTACCTGGACGGTCCGAGCGCCGCGAACAGCGTCGTCGATATCGTCCGGGCGGCCCGAGCCGTCGAACCGGGGTTGTCGGACCGATGGGTGGTGATCGGGCAGTCCCAGGGCGGGCACGCCGCGTTGCACACCGCGCATCTGGCCACCACCCGCGCCCCCGAACTGGACTTCAGGGGCACGGTCACCACGGGTGCTCCCGCGAACCTCGAGTTGCTGTTCCCGCTGGGCTTCCCAGGGTTTCCCGATCTCGGCCTCGACGGGCTGACGGAATACAGCGGCTACCTGTTCGCCGGCCTGCGGGCCGCGCGGCCCGACCTGGACGTGAACAGCTACCTGTCGCCGCTGGGGGTCGACGTGGTCGATGCCGCCGAAACGCTGTGTTACGACGCATTCGGTGAGCGATACGGCGACGTCGGCGTGGGGCAACTACTCGCCCGGCCGCTCGGCGACGATCGGTTCCGGTCTGCGTTCGCCGACTATGTTGCGGTGCCGACTGCCGGCTACGACCGGCCGTTGTTCATCGGGCAAGGTCTGCGCGACACGATGGTGCCGGCGCCGCTGTCGGGGAAACTGGCTGTCGATCTCACCGTCGGTGGCGCTGACCTGCACTATCGGACGTATCCGGGAGGCCACGGCGACACGATGTCCGCATCGTTGCCGGACACGACGCCGTTCGTAGCGCAGTTGTTCGCCGGATAGCCGCACCGCGTCGTGCGCGCGGCGCGGTGGGGAGGAACTCCAGGATGTGGGTTCCCACGCTCGGACCGATACGCTGGACCGCATGGCGGAGTTCATTTACACGATGAAGAAGGTGCGCAAGGCGCACGGTGACAAGGTCATCCTCGATGACGTCACCATGAGCTTCTACCCGGGAGCCAAGATCGGTGTGGTCGGACCGAACGGCGCGGGTAAGTCGTCGATCCTCAAGATCATGGCCGGGTTGGACCAGCCCAGCAACGGCGAGGCGTTTCTCGATCCGGAGGCGACCGTCGGCATCCTGCTGCAGGAACCGCCGCTCAACGAGGAGAAGACGGTCCGCGGCAACGTCGAGGAGGGCCTCGGCGAGATCAAGGTCAAGCTCGACCGGTTCAACGAGATCGCCGAGCTCATGGCGACCGACTACTCCGACGAGCTCATGGACGAGATGGGCAAGCTCCAGGAGGAGCTCGACCACGCCAACGCGTGGGATGTCGACTCGCAGCTCGAGCAGGCCATGGACGCGCTGCGCTGCCCGCCGGCCGACGAACCCGTCACCCACCTCTCCGGTGGTGAGCGTCGCCGTGTCGCGCTGTGCAAACTGCTGCTGAGCAAGCCCGACCTGCTGCTCCTCGACGAACCCACCAACCATCTCGACGCGGAGTCGGTGCTGTGGCTCGAGCAGTTCCTCGCGTCCTATCCGGGCGCCGTCCTGGCCGTCACCCACGACCGGTACTTCCTCGATCATGTCGCGCAGTGGATCTGTGAGGTCGACCGCGGCAAGCTGCATCCGTACGAGGGCAACTACTCCACCTACCTGGAGAAGAAGGCCGAGCGGCTCGAGGTGCAGGGCAAGAAGGACCAGAAGCTGCAGAAGCGCCTCAAAGAGGAGCTCGAATGGGTCCGGTCGGGCGCGAAGGCCCGGCAGACCAAGAACAAGGCCCGCCTCGGTCGCTACGAGGAGATGGCAGCGGAGGCCGAGAAGCACCGCAAGCTGGACTTCGAGGAGATCCAGATCCCGACGCCGCCGCGTCTGGGCAATGTCGTCGTCGAGGTCGACCACCTCGACAAGGGCTTCGACGGCCGGGTCCTGATCAAGGATCTGTCCTTCACGTTGCCGCGCAACGGCATCGTCGGTGTCATCGGCCCCAACGGTGTCGGTAAGACCACTCTGTTCAAGACCATCGTCGGCCTCGAAGAGCCCGACAGCGGCACCGTCAAGGTGGGCGACACCGTCAAGCTCAGCTATGTCGACCAGAACCGCGCCAACATCGATCCCACCAAGAACGTGTGGGAGGTCGTGTCCGGCGGCATGGACTTCATCGAGGTCGGCCAGAACGAGATGCCGTCGCGCGCGTATGTCAGCGCGTTCGGCTTCAAGGGACCGGATCAGCAGAAGAAGTCGGGGGTGCTCTCCGGTGGTGAGCGCAACCGCCTGAACCTGGCGCTGACCCTCAAGGAGGGCGGCAACCTGATCCTGCTCGACGAACCGACCAACGACCTCGACGTCGAGACCCTGAGTTCGCTCGAGAACGCGCTACAGCAGTTCCCCGGTTGCGCCGTCGTGATCTCCCACGACCGCTGGTTCCTCGATCGCACCTGCACCCACATCCTCGCGTGGGAAGGAAACGTCGAGGAAGGCCAGTGGTTCTGGTTCGAGGGGAACTTCGAGGCGTACGAGGCGAACAAGATCGACCGCCTCGGCGCGGAAGCGGCCCGTCCGCACCGGGTCACGCACCGGAAGCTGACTCGTGACTGATCGCGGTGGCAACGCGTTCTCCTGCCAACTCGAGGTGCGCTGGGCCGATTCCGATCGGCTCGGGCACGTGAACAACACCAAGTTCGTCGAGTACATGCAGGAGGCACGGGTCAAGTTTCTGCGGTCCACGCAGGTCGCGCCCGCGCCGGTGGTGGTGCGCAAGACCGACATCGAGTTCCTGCGGCCCATCAAGGACGAATCGGGTCCGATCACGGTCACGTTGACGGTGCTGCGAATCGGTACCACGTCGTACACGCTCCGGCACACCGTTACCGACGTGCGCGGAAACGTGTGCGGGATCGGTGACGCGGTGCTGGTCGGGTTCGACCTGGCAACCGACACCGCGAGGGCTCTCGCCGACGACGAACGCCGGACGCTCGGTGAGTACCTGGTGCCGGCCGGCTGAGACCGGTTCCGCCGCGCGGGTACCGGTTTCGCTACTGACACGCCTCGCCGCGGATAGGCTCGACTTCGGGCCTGTCCGCGGCGTTCGCATTCGTGCGGACGGATCCGAACGAGGAGGGTGGTCATGGCCGAGTCGCCTGTATCGCAGGGTGTTTCGTCGGAATTCGAGGTCCTGATGCGGGCGTACCGGCAGGGGGCGAGCGGCCTCGTCGATCCGGGTCGCGCGGCCGCCGCGCATCTCGACCTGGGGCGATATCGCCCCGCGAACACCGCTGTCACCCACATTTACCGGGCAGGCCACCGCGACGGTATCGGACCGGCCGTGCACATCGTCACCGACGACATGCCGTTGCTGGTGGAGTCCGTGACCGCGTTGCTGGACCGGCTGGGGATCACCGTCGGTGACGTGGTGCACCCGATCTTCGGTGCGCGACGGGGGCCGTCGGGGGAGTTGGTGACACTGACGACGGACCTTGCGGGCGAGGACACGGCCGCCGAATCGTGGATGCACGTGCAGTTGCATCCCACGACCACCGACGGTGCGCTCGACGCCGTGGACGCGGAACTTCCGGTGGTGCTCGCCGATGTTCGCCAGGTGGTCGAGGACACCGAGGCGATGCAGGACCGTGTCCGTGCGCTCGCGGCGGACCTGGACGTTCTGGCGACCGACCCGCCGGGATCGCGCACCGCGGCCGAGTTGGCCGAGACGGCGGCGCTGCTGCGCTGGCTCGCACAGGGAAACTACACCCTCCTCGGATACCGGCAGTACGACCTCGGCGCATCGGACGGCGAGGGCACGCGACGTGCACACCAGGTTCCGGGTAGCGGTCTCGGTGTGTTGCGGGACATGACGGCGCACGATCCCGTCGATCTGCCCGGCCTCGTCGAATCGCCGGACCGGTCGGTGGTGATGCTCACCCAGGGGTCGTTGCCTGCGACGGTGCATCGGTCGGTGTATCCGTACTTCGTCGATGTCGCCGTCCTCGACGGCGGTGGTCGCGCGGTCGGTGAGCACCGCTTCGTCGGCGTGTTCACGGTGACCGCGCTGCACGAGAACGTGCTCGACATTCCGATGCTGTCGCGCCGGGTGCGCGGGGCGATCGCGCGGGCCGGGGTGCCGATATCCTCGTTCACCGGGCAGGCGATGCTCGAGATCATCCAGTCGATGCCACGGATCGAACTGTTCTCGATGAACTCCGACACCGTCTACGACACGGTGTCCTCGGTTGTCGGGATGCGCCGACAGGTGCGCCTGTTCGTGCGTGCCGATCCGTTCCGGCGGTACGTCTCGTGCCTGGTCTATCTGCCGCGCGACCGCTACACCACCCGTGTCCGCACCGCCATGCAGAAGATTCTGCACCGCGAATATGGCGGGGGCACAATCGATTACACTGCACGAGTCACCGAAGGTGATCTCGCATTGCTGCATGTCACGATCCGGTCGGCGCCCGGTGCGCCCGCGGTCAGGGCCGAGGTGTCCGAGGCCGAACGGCAGCGCATTCAAGGTCTGCTCGCCGAGGCCAGTCGGAGCTGGGACGACCGGCTTGCCGAGATCGCCGCGGGTGACCCGACCGTCGACCCTGCGCTCGTGCAGCGCTACGCGGACGCACTGCCCGACGCCTACAAGGAGGACTTCGACCCGGCGCACGCGCTCGCCGACGTGGCGCGTCTCGAGGAGTTGCACGCCGACTCGATCGATATGCTGCTCTATCGCCCCGACGGCGGCACACCGCGCCGGTGGCGGTTCGCGTTGTACATCGGCAGTGAGGGGATCACCCTGAGTCGGGTGCTGCCTGCACTGCAGAGCCTCGGCGTCGACGTCGTCGACGAACGCCCGTATCAGATCATCCGCGCAGACCGGATGAGCTGCTGGATCTACGATTTCGGACTCGATCTGCCCGTCGATGTGGAACCGGACTCGACTGTGCCGCAACGCTTCACCGACGCCTTCGAGGTGGTGTGGCACGGCGCCGTCGACGGCGACCGATTCAACGAACTGGTGCTGCGCGCCGGATTGACCTGGCGTCGGGCCGCGATGCTCCGTGCGTATGCGAAATATTTGAAGCAGGCGGGCTTCCCGTACAGCGAATACCGCATTGCCGGCGTGCTCCTCGCCGCTCCGGACATCACCGGCCTGTTCGTCGAACTGTTCGAGGCGATGTTCGACCCGGAACTGGTCCCGTCGGTGTCCGCGGCACGCGAACACGACCTCGTCGCCGCCCTCACCCGTGCGATCGACGCGGTCGCGGGACTCGACGCCGACCGCGTCCTGCGTGGACTGTTCGCCCTGATCCGCGCCACCCTGCGCACCAACTATTTCGTCCCCGTCGACGATCGCGATGCGGCCGGGCGTGTCCTGACCCTCAAGCTCGATCCCACCGACATCGACGAATTACCGCGCCCGCGACCGAAATTCGAAATGTTCGTCTACGCGCCCGAGGTCGAGGGTGTGCACCTGCGGTTCGGTCCGGTCGCACGAGGTGGATTGCGCTGGTCCGATCGCCGCGAGGACTACCGCACCGAGATCCTCGGCCTTGCCAAAGCGCAGGCCGTCAAGAACGCCGTGATCGTGCCGGTCGGGGCGAAGGGCGGGTTCGTCGTGAAGAAGCGTGCCGCGCCGACCGGGGATGCCGCCGCCGACCGCGTCGCCGCACGCGAACAGGGCGAACGGTGCTATCGCCGGTTCATCGCCGGCATGTTGGAGGTGACCGACAACCTCGACCGCGCCACCAGGGCGGCCGTCCCGCCCGCACGGGTGGTCCGTCGCGACGGCGACGACACCTACCTGGTCGTCGCCGCGGACAAGGGCACCGCATCGTTCTCCGATATCGCCAATATGGTTGCGCGCGAACATCATTTCTGGCTCGACGACGCATTCGCCTCGGGTGGATCGGCCGGCTACGACCACAAGGAGATGGGCATCACCGCGCGCGGCGCGTGGGAGAGCGTCAAACGCCACTTCGCCGAATTCGGCTTCGACACCCAGACCACCGACTTCACCGTCGTCGGTATCGGAGACATGAGCGGTGACGTCTTCGGCAACGGGATGCTGCTCAGCAGACACATCCGACTCGTTGCCGCGTTCGACCACCGGCACATCTTCCTCGATCCGGAACCCGATGCCGCCCGGTCCTACCGCGAACGCCGACGCTTGTTCGACCTGCCCCGATCGTCCTGGGCCGACTATGCTCCGGCGCTGATCGGCGCGGGCGGCGGTGTGTGGGAACGCACCCGCAAGTCGATACCGTTGGCACCGCAGGCCCGGGCCGTGCTCGGCCTGCCCGACGAGGTCACCGAACTGCCCCCACCCGAGCTGATCCGCGCGATTCTGCGTGCCCCCGTCGACCTGCTGTGGAACGGCGGTATCGGAACCTACATCAAGGCGAGTACCGAAACACACGCCGATGTCGGCGACAAGAGCAACGACCCGGTCCGTATCGACGGCGACGGCATCCGGGCACGGGTGGTGGGGGAGGGCGGCAACCTCGGGGTGACCCAACTCGGTCGCATCGAGTACGCCCGCGGCGGCGGTAAGATCAACACCGACGCGATCGACAACTCCGCCGGGGTGGATTGCTCCGACCACGAGGTCAACATCAAAATCCTGCTCGATTCGATGATCGCCGACGGGAACCTCCCGGCATCCGAACGCAATTCGCTCCTCGAATCCATGACCGACGACGTCGCTCACCTGGTGCTCGCCGACAACATCGCGCAGAACGGGGTGCTCGGGTTGTCCCGCGCGTCGGCACCGGAATTGCTCGGTGTGCATCAACGGCAGCTGAATGCCCTCGTCGCGGACCGTCGGCTGGACCGGACGCTGGAGGCGCTGCCGGACAACGAGGAGATCGACCTGCGGCTCGAGGGGGGCGAGGGGCTGTCCTCGCCGGAGTTGTGCACCCTGCTCGCCCACGTGAAACTGGCGCTCGTCGACGACCTGCTCGACACCGACCTGCCCGACAGCGACACCTTCGCCGCGCGGCTGCCCGGCTACTTCCCGGGGCCGCTGCGGCAACGATTCCGCACCGGTATCAAGGCGCATCCGCTCCGCAGGCAGATCGTCGCGACGATCCTCGCGAACGAAACCGTCGACAACGGCGGCATCAGCTACGTGTACCGGTTGACCGAGGATGCCGGCGCGTCGAGCGCCGACGCGATCCGGGCATACGCGGCGGGCACCGAGATCTTCGGGCTTCCCCTGATGTGGGAGCGGATCCGCAGCGCAGGCATCCCCACCGATCTCGCCGACGACCTACTGCTCGAAACCAATCGAGTTCTGGACCGGGCATCGCGATGGTTGCTGTCGAACCGCCCGCAACCGCTCGCTGTCGGCGCCGAGATCAGCCGCTACCGGTCGGCATTCGCCCAGCTCGCCCCGCGGGTGGGGACGTGGATGCGCGGCCACCACCGGGAGAACCTGGCCGACCGGATGGAGCCGCTGCTCACCCGCGGCGCGCCTCGAACGCTCACCGAAGAAGTGTTCCGTCTGCTCGACCAGTTCCCGCTGCTCGACGTCATCGACATCGCCGACATCGTCGAACGCGACGAAGCTGTCGTCGCCGAGTTGTACTACGCGATGGACGCCCATCTAGGTGTCGACCGGCTGCTGTCGGCAGTGTCCGAACTCGACCGGGGTGATCGCTGGCATTCGCTGGCGCGGCTCGCTCTGCGTGACGAACTCTACGGATCGCTGCGGGCGCTGACCCTCGACGTGCTCGCCGGCGCCGAACCGGACGAGACCAGCGTCGAGATGATCGAGGACTGGGAACTGTCGAACGGTTCCCGGCTGGTACGCGCGAGGGGCGCGCTCGAGGAGATTTTCGCATCTGGAAGCCTGGACCTGGCCACCCTGATGGTGGCGGCACGGCAGATCAGGACGATGGTGCGCACGGGTGCACCGGAGCGGAGGTAGCACGTGACGGACGCGGCTGAGCAGTTCGGGTTCCACGCCGAGGTGGTGGTCCGCTGGTCCGACATGGATGCCTTCCAGCACGTCAACCACGCGCGGATGGTGACCTTGCTCGAGGAGGCCCGCATCCCGTGGCTGTTCGCCGACGGGCGCCCCACCGCTGGCCTGCGTGACGGTGCCGTGATCACCGACCTGCACGTGCGCTACCGGGGGCAGTTGCGCCACGAGGACAGCCCGCTCGACGTGGTCATGTGGACCGAGAAGGTACGGGCGGTCGACTTCACCATCGGCTACGAGGTACGGCCGGGTGGAGCCCCGGTCGACACCCCACCCTCGATCGTCGCGTCGACGCAGATCGCCGCGTTCGACATCGACACCCAGAAGTTGCGGCGGCTCACCGCCGCCGAACGCGAGTTCCTGCAGCGGTGGCGTCGTGACTGACGGGGCACGCGCCGAACGGCAGGTCCGCGTTCCGGACCCGCACGACCGTGCCGATCTCGCGACCTTCCTGGGGCGGGCGCTCCGGCTCGACGAGGCGGCCGTCGTCCGGCTGCATCGTCGCCGCGACGGGCT
>NZ_JBAQXC010000359.1:0-1703 GCF_049299235.1 Rhodococcus sp. (in: high G+C Gram-positive bacteria)
CCTCGCGGGGCCCAAAAGGCACACCGGGCCTACAGGCGAGCCTTCAGCCAGCCGGTGAGGTCGTCGAGCACCCGGTCCTTCTCGTACTCGTTGAAAATCTCGTGGTACAGCCCGTCGTACAACTCGAGGGTGACGTCCTCGGAGCCGGCACGATCGGCGACCAGTCGGCTGCCGGCCGGATCGGTCAGCTTGTCCTCGGTACCGTGCTGCACCAGCACCGGGACCGTCAACGACGGCAGCCGGGCCGGGTAGGACTCCTGGCCGAGAATGAGCACCCGCGCGATACCCGCCGGCACCAGACCGTGATGCACCAGCGGATCGGCGTTGTACGCGGCCACGACCGCGGGGTTGCGCGACACGTGGTTCGCGTCGAGTTTCTGTACCGGCAGATCCGGCAGGAACCGGCCGATCAGCTTGCCTGCTTCGACGATCACACCGGGCGTGCCGGAGGTGACGACGACCGCGGGACCGGACAGGGCGAGACCCGTCAGTTTCCCTGGGTGGTCGAGGGCATAGCTCAGTGCGATCGCCCCGCCCATCGAATGCCCGAGCAGAAAGCGCGGAAGACCCGGGTGCGCTTCGTCGGCGATCGTGAACAGTCGCGCGATGTCGTCGGTGAACTCGCTCATCTCCCGCAGGTGCAGGCGCTTGCCGCCGGACCGCCCGTGCCCGCGATGATCCGGCGCATAGACCACGAGTCCGATCTCGGTGAGCCGCTCGGCGACGTGGTCGTACCGGCGGGCATGTTCACCGAGTCCGTGGCACAACACCAGAATGCCGCGGGGCTCGTCGTCGGGTGACCAGATGTCGTAGACGATCCGGGTATCGGCGCCGCCGGTGAACGAGGAATCGGAATGTTGCATGGGCGTCCCCTGCCGTGGATTCGGGTTGCGTGTGTCACGCATCCTGCCACGCACGTCCGCGTTCGGTGACGCCGAAGCCGGTGACGTGGGGGGCAGAATTCTGCGGGTCGGGGTTCGGTCGCCGATGGCGATTTCACCCGAGAAGGGTGAGGCCAAGCCGGTCGGCTCCCACCATCCTGGGATCAAGGCCCGGTGTGGGTCGGGCGTCTCGGTTGTGTGGAAGGATCTCGATGACCAACCCATCGGATGACAAGGCACCCGCTTCGACCCGTACCGGGCAGGTACTCCCGTTCGACGACGACCAGGATTTCGCGGACGCCGAACGCGGATTCGTCGCATCGCTCGAACCGGGAATTGTGACGAATTCACACGGAGACGTCGTGTGGGACAGCGATTCGTACGCCTTCCTCGACGAAGCGTGCCCGCCGACGGTGAATCCGAGTCTGTGGCGACAGTCCCGGTTGTGTGTGCGGCAGGGGCTCTTCGCGGTCACCGAGCGCATCTACCAGATTCGCGGTCTCGACTTGTCGAACATGACCCTCGTCGAGGGTGACGCCGGCGTGATCGTGATCGACCCGTTGATCTCCGCGGAGACGGCGGCAGCCGGACTCGCCCTGTATCGGGCGCACCGCGGCGACCGACCCGTTACCGGAGTGATCTACACGCACTGCCACATCGATCACTTCGGCGGGGTCAAAGGTGTCACGACCGAGGAGGACGTTGCCGCCGGACGATGCCCGATACTCGCACCCGCCGGATTCGTCGAGCACGCCGTCGCCGAAAACGTGTACGCGGGCACCGCGATGGGCCGTCGGGCGGCGTACATGTACGGCGCGGCCC
>NZ_JBAQXC010000360.1:0-15235 GCF_049299235.1 Rhodococcus sp. (in: high G+C Gram-positive bacteria)
GACCAACTGCCTGCCCGCGGCGCCCTGGGACTGCGCGCGAAAAAGGCCGTCGACGACGGGCTGCTCACCGTGGTCACCGGGTTCCGCACCGCCGCCGTCGAACCCGCCACCGACGGTCAGGTCGCGGTGGTCTCCGATACCGGAGCCCGCCTCGAGGCGGTGGACGAGATCATCGCCTCCACCGGCTTCCGGCCGGACCTGTCGTGGCTCTCGGAAATCCGTCTCGACCTCGACCCGGTGCTGCAGGCCCCGACCGCGCTCGCCCCGCTGATCGACCCGAACGTGCACTCGTGCGGGACCGTCTACCCGCACGGCGTCGCCGAGCTCACCCACCCCGAACCCGGCTTCTATGTGGTCGGGATGAAGAGCTACGGTCGGGCCCCGACGTTCCTGGCGATGACCGGCTACGAGCAGGTCCGCAGCATCGCCGCCGCCCTCGCCGGTGATCATGATGCCGCCGCCCGCGTCGAGCTGACCCTGCCCGAGACCGGAGTGTGCGGCGGCGCCGGAGTGTTCGACGACCCCGCCGCCGACACCGCCGACGCGGGTGGGTGCTGCGGCCCCGCGGAGCCGGCGTTGGTCACCCTCTCCGCCCGCGCCGGCGGATAACGCCGGTGACCGACACCTCGATCCGCCCGCAGCCCGGTGCCCTCACCGGGGCCGGGCTGCGGCGGGTGCTGGCGGTGCTGTGCCTGACCGAGATCACCAGCTGGGGCATCCTGTACTACGCGTTCCCGGTCCTGTCGGTCTCGATCTCCGCCGAGACCGGCTGGTCGCCCACGGCGATCACCGCGGCGTTCTCGCTCGGTCAGCTCGCCACCGCGCTCGCGGGTATCCCGGTCGGGCGCATCCTCGACCGGGTCGGACCGCGCACGATCATGACCGCCGGCTCGGTCCTCGCCGTCCCCGCGCTGGTCCTGATCGCGCTCGCCCCCACGCTGCCGGTGTTCTACGCCGGGTGGCTGCTGGCCGGCACCGCGATGGGCGCGGTGCTCTACCCACCGGCGTTCGCCGCGCTGACCCGCTGGTACGGCGACCGCTCCGTGCACGCCCTGATGATCCTGACCCTCGCCGCGGGCCTGGCCAGCACCGTCTTCGCCCCGTTGACCTCCGCAGTGGATCAGCAGTCGGACTGGCGCACCACCTACCTGATCCTCGCGGCGATCCTCGCCGCGATCACCATCCCCGGACACTGGTGGGGACTATGCGGATCCTGGCCCGCCGCGACCCCACCGGCGAACGGCGCGGCCCTGGGGCACCGGGAGATCGCCCGCAGCCCCGCGTTCCTCGCACTGGTGGGCGCGTTGGCTCTCGGTGCGTTCACCGCCTTCGCCGGGGTCTTCAATCTGGTGCCGTTGCTGCTCGAACAGGGCTTCTCCCCGTCGGTGGCGGCGGTGACGCTCGGGCTCGGCGGCGCCGGACAGGTCCTCGGCCGCCTCGGCTATCTGACCCTGGTCGCCCGTACCAGCGTCCGCAGCCGCATCGTGGTGATCCTGGCCGGCACCGCGGCAACCACCGCGCTGCTCGGGGCGGTGACCACGGCCGCGGCGTTGATCGGCGCGGCGATCGGCGCGGGACTGGTGCGCGGATTGTTCACCTTGATCCAGGCCACCGCCATCACCGACCGGTGGGGCTCGACCCACTACGGGCGCCTCGGCGGGCTGATGTCCGCCCCGATCGTCCTGGTCATGGCGTTGGCGCCGTGGGCGGGAACCGCCCTGGCCGGCGCGACCGGCAGCTACGCCACCGCCTACCTCGTGCTCGCGGTCGTCGCCGCGCTCGCCGCACTCCTGGCGATCGCGTCCGTGCCGCGGCTGACCCCCACCGACACTGTCGAAGGAACACCATGACCGACTATGACGCTCTCGTCGTCGGCGGTGGCCAGTCCGGCCTCGCCGCCGCCTACGCTCTGTCTGCTCGCGGCCTGCGCACCGGGCTGCTCGAAGCCGGCGACGAGCCGGTCGGGGCCTGGCCGCACTACTACGACAGCCTGACCCTGTTCTCCCCGGCGAAATACAGTGCCCTGCCCGGCCTGGCGTTTCCGGGCGCCCCGGACCGCTATCCGCGGCGCGACGAGGTGATCGAGTATCTGCGCCGCTACGCCGCCGGACTCGACGTCGACATTGTGACCGGCTCCCGCGTCGAGACCGTCACCTGCGAGCGGGGCGTCTACACCGCCCACACCGCTGTCGGCGGCAGTGTCACCGCGCCGATTCTGATCGCGGCCACCGGCTATCTCGGGTCCCCGAATATCCCACCGCTGCCGGGGCTGGACACGTTCGGCGGCACGGTGCTGCACACCGGCGACTACCGCGACCCCGCTGCACTCACGGGCCAGAACGTGGTGGTGGTCGGTGCCGGTAACTCGGCGGTGCAGATCGCCACCGAACTCGCCGAGGTCGCTACTGTGACTCTGGCCAGCCGCCGACCGCCGAAGTTCCTGCCGCAGCGGATCTTCGGCCGTGATGTGCACTTCTGGCTCACGGTCACCGGAGTCGACCGCGCCCCCTTGGGGCCGTGGCTGCCTGCGTCGCCGACCCAGCAGGTCCTCGATACCGGCCGCTACCGGCGTGCCCTGGCCAGCGGCAACCCGCAGCCGCGGCCGCTGTTCACCGGCCTCGACGACCGCCGGGTGTTCTGGCCCGACGGCGCCGCCACCACCGCCGACACCGTGCTGTTGGGTACCGGTTATCGCCCGCACCTGCCCTATCTGACCGGTCTCGGCGCTCTCGACGAGACGGGCCGGCCCCGGCACCGGCAGGGTCTCTCCACCACTCATCTGGGGCTGGGGTATGTCGGTCTCGAATGGCAGCGCAGCCTGTCGTCGGCGTCGTTGCGCGGGGTCGGCCGCGACGCCGGCCGGGTCGCCGATCGTGTGGTCGCCGCCGCCCGGTCCCGCCGCGCACTGCCTATCCGTCCCTGACCGGCGCTGCGTCCATAGATGTTCACGGAAACGGTGACACCATGGACGGCACACCGCCCGTCCCCTCGGGGGCGGGTTTACCTATCTCTCGTGCGATCCGTCGCCGATTCGAGACGGTGGGCGGCATGTCTGCCGCCGCATGCCCGCATCCGCGTTTACCATCTGTCTCAATGAGAACCCGCGTCGTCGAACGGGTTCCGGCCGACACGACCGCGGGAGCGGCGCTGATGGACATGGACGAACAGTTGCACCAGCTGGCGTGGCAACTCCAGCACAACGGACACGACTGGAGTGAAGTCGCCGCCGAGCTCGGCTGCGACGAAACCGTCGCCCGGGCCATGGCCGACCGATACCTCGCCGACTCCGAGACTCGAGCACAGAAGGACCAATTCTCGCTGTTCGATCTCTGAGCGGCGCACGTCATCCCGCGCTGCTGCTGTTACGCCAGCCGTCCGGCGGTCACGACACGGCGATCCGCGCCGCGCCACTGCGGCAGGTACGTCCGACGTGGCATCCGAGGGTCGACGGGGGCGCTATATCGATTCGCGACATGAGACTGAATTCGGCCGGCAGTTGTGGAGGCCGCCCGGGAGGGGGAAGTCTGGTATCGACGGCCATCGAGTGCCGTCGGCTCCCTGGACAGGTGGTGGATCATGGGCCATTCCGAGCGGGTGGACAGGGCCGCTATCGCCGGCGAGCTCGAACGCACCCGTGTGCATCTGCACCGGCTCCTCGCCGACGCTTCCGACACCTCGTTGCGGAGTCGATCGGCGGGGACGCGGTGGACCAACGAGCAACTGTTGTTCCACATGGTCTTCGGGTACATGGTGGTGGCGGCGCTGCTGCCCTTGGTGCGGATGGTCAGCCGGCTGCCCGCCGGAGTGGAGCGTCGATTCGCCCAGGTCCTCGATGCCGGTACGCGGCCTTTTGACGTGGTGAATTACTACGGTTCATGCGCTGCAGCCCTGGTGTTTGACCGGAACCGGATGGGCACGAAAGCCGACCGGGTCATCGGTGCGCTGAGCCGCCGACTGCAACGCGAATCGGAGCAGGCGTTGGGACGGGGAATGTTCTTCCCGGTGCGCTGGGACCCGTTCTTCACCGATTACATGACCATTGGTGAGCTGTACCGATATCCCGTCAGACATTTCGATTTCCACGAACGACAGCTCACTCTCGATCGTCCGCATTGAGTCAGAACTCAGGCTTCGAGGCAGCAGACTCTTCGATTCGGTTCTCGCGGCTTGGGCACAGGACCGAAACATCGTCCGGGATGCCTGAGGATTCCGACAAGATCGTGAGAATCCCTGACTGACACGAAATTGGAAAGCCGCAGGCCCGTGCGCCGCACTACTGACACCTCCGGCGGGAACCTACACACATGCTCAGCACCACCTGACTGAGCACCAGTGCGAACGTCGGATCGACACCGATCGCGAGCAGGACCAGCGCGGGAATCATCACGATCACGCGGCGCACGATCGGCCGGATCCGGATGTGCAGCAGGCCCGCCATGATCTCGGCACCCGCCGCCGATCCGACCGCCGTCGACGCCAGACCGGACGCGAGCAGGCCGACCGCGAACACCACTGCCACCGTCGGGCCGAGCGAATCGGCGATCGCGGCGTGCGCGCCTTCCTTGCTGTCGGTGCCGTCGCGGCCGCGCAACGCCGACGCGGCGAGCAGCAACATGCCGATGTTCACGGTGCCGGCGACCGCGAGCCCGCCGGCGACATCCCAGCGGGTCGCCCGCATCACCCGGTCCAGGCGGGGGCCGGGTTCGACCTTGCCGTGCCGGGCGCGGGCGAGCGCCGAATGCAGATAGATCGCATGCGGCATCACCGTCGCACCCAGCATCGACGCGGCCAGCAAGACCGTCTCGGTTCCTTCGAACCGCGGCACCAGACCGGCGGTGGCATCGGTGAACGAGACGTCGGTGAACAGTAGGCCTGCGAGGAACCCGACCGTGATGATCGCCAGCAGGGCGACCACCACGAATTCGAAGGCGCGCTGACCGCGGCGGTCCTGCACCGACAGGATGGTGATGGACACGGCACCGGTGATCAGCCCGCCGGCGAACAGTGGCAGGCCGAACAGCAGGTGCAGGGCGAGAGCACCGCCGATCACCTCCGCGACATCGGTGGCGACCGCCATCACCTCGGCCTGAACCCAGAATGCGCGGCGGGTCGGGGTGCGCAGACGCGCGCCCAGCAGTTCCGGCAGCGAACGACCGGTGACCACCCCGATTTTCGCGGACAGGTACTGCACGAGGATCGCCATGATGTTGGCGACCACCAGTACCCACAGCAACAGGTAGCCGTAGCGTGCGCCCGCGGTCAGGTTCGCCGCGACGTTGCCGGGGTCGACGTACGCGACGGCCGCGACGAAGGCGGGGCCCAGCAGCAGGATCAGACGCGGTGCGTGCGTCGGCGCGGAGGCCGTGCTCACCGACCGTGGCGTCGTTCGTACTCGGCGCGTTCGGTATCCGCGCGGGCGCGGTCCTTCGCGCCGAGCAGATCCGGGTCCAGGCCGTGCTGCTGCAATCGGTGCCGCTGCCAGATCGGCCGCAATGCGACTGCGAAGTAGATCCACGGCAGGAGCAGCAGCAGCATCATCGCGACGGGGATCCACACCGGGCCGGGGATCAGCAGGAACAGCAGCAGGAACGGAACGATCGGGGTGATCCAGCGCACCAGGTAGCGGCGCATCGCGTGGGGCCCGAGAACATCGTTGCGGACCCATTCCTGCATGTCGGCGGGCAACCGGCGACCGAACACGTACCCGAGAAGCTGGAAGAAATTCGGTCGTGCACTACTCATGTGGATCAGGATACGGGTCTATCCGTACAAGTCGCTGATGCTGTCCGCGAAGTTGGACACCACGACCTTCCGCCGCAACTTCATGCTCGGGGTCAGATCGCCGGCCTCGATGGTGAGTTCCCGATCCAGGATTGTGAACTTCTTGACCTGCTCCCACCGGTTGAGCTGGGCATTGAGTTCGTCGACATACGCGGCGATCAGCGACTCGGTCTTCTCGTGTCGCGCGATGTCCGCGAACGATCGGTCGCCCAGTCCGTTCTTCGCCGCCCACTCGCCGATCGCCTCGGCGTCGAGCCCGACCAGCGCCACACAATACGGTTTGCCTTCACCGTGCACGATGATCTCGGCGGCATAGGGGCACACCCCCTTGAAGGTCGCCGAAATCGCGGACGGCGCGACATACTTGCCCTGCGACGTCTTGAACATGTCCTTTTTGCGATCGGTGATGCGCAGGAAGCCGTCGTCGTCGATCGACCCGATGTCGCCGGTGTGGAACCAGCCGTCGCCGTCGAATGCCTCGGCGTCCGCGTCGGGGCGGTCGTGGTAGCCGCTCATCACCCCGGGGCCCTTGATGAGGACTTCGCCGTCCTCGGCGATCTCGACGTCGGTTCCGGGGAACGGCCAGCCGACGGTGCCGAACCGGTACGCGGCCGGGCGGTTGAGGAACGACGCGGCAGAGGTCTCCGACAACCCGTAGCCCTCGAGCACCTTGATGCCGACCGCGTCGAACCACTGCGCGACGTCCCGGTCGAGCGGAGCCGAACCGGACACGAAGAACCGCAGCCGACCGCCGAAACGTTCCCGGATGGTGGAGAACACGAGCTTGTCGGCGAGCGAGTACTGCACGGAATCGAGCGCCGACGGCGACTTGCCTGCCTGCCGGGCCTTCGACACCCGTAGGCCGACCCCCATCGCCCAGTCGAAGATCTTCTTCTTGACGCCGCCCTCGTCCGCCATCATGCCCTCGATGCGGGCGTGTGCCTTCTCGAAGATTCGTGGTGCGGCGCCCATGAACGTCGGCCGTACCACCGCGAGATTCTCGACGATCTTGTCGACGCGACCGTCCACGACGGTCGGGAAACCGATCTGGATCGGCACGCTCAGCAGCACCTTGCCGAACACGTGCGACAGTGGCAGCCACAGGTATTGCAGGTCGTCGGGGTGCAGGATGCCCAGTGCGTCGACAGCCGACGCGGTGTACGTCCAGGCCGAATGCGGCAGCCGCACCCCCTTCGGTTTGCCCGTGGTCCCGGACGTGTAGATCAACGTCGCCAGGTGCTCGGGCCGGATGCCGTGGATGCGATCGGCGACGGCGTCGTGCCGTTCGTCGAGCAGCTTCCGGCCGAGGTCCTCGAGTTCGGACAGTCCGATCACCCAGTCGCCGTCACCGTTGCCGTCGATGACCACCACCTTGCGCACGTCAGGCAGTTCGCCACGGTGCGCGGCGAGCTTGCCGACCTGCTCCTGATCCTCCGCGATGACCACGCGGCTCCCGGAGTTCGCGACGATGAAGGCGACGTCGGCGGCGTTCGTCGTCGGATAGACCGTGGTGGTCGCGCCGCCCGCGCACATCACCCCGAAATCGGCGAGGACCCATTCGTATCGGGTCGACGACGCGAGCGCGACGCGATCCTCCGGTTCGATGCCGAGAGCGACGAGTCCACCGGCGATGAGTCGCACACGGTCGCCGGTCTGCTCCCAGGTGACACTCGACCAGCCGCCCGATCCGTCCGGAAAACGGAACGCCTCGTCGTCCGGGTTGCTGGTGACGCGGCCGATGAACAGGGCCGCGAGCGACGGCGACCGCTGTTCGATCTTCGAGTAGTCGACGGACTCGTCGGATTTGCGCAGCTCGGTCATGCGCTCAAGTCTAGGAAGGAGCGTCGGCCTCGTCCTCGGCTTCCGGAAACCCGATCCGCGCGACGGGTAGACAGCCGCGCGTTGCCGGCCGCGCGGTTGTCTTTTCCGTGGGTCGACGAGGGGCGCCGAGCCGTACCGTCTGTGACAGTGGCCACCGCCTCGCGCTAAGTTTGGTGTTACTCGGAAACTACTCACCGGTAGGGGTACGACATGCCTGCTCCCAGTGCCGCGACCTTCGCGCGGCTCGCAAATCTCATTGCCATCGACGACGCCTCGGACCGGGCCACACGACCGATCGTCGAAGCGTTCAGTGGTCGGGAGATCGCGACGATCCCGGTCGGCACCGCCGACGACGCGACGGCCGCGATCGAACGTGCCCGCGTCGCCCAGGCCGCGTGGGCGGCCCGCCCCGTCGCCGAGCGCGCGCGGATCTTCCATCGCTACCGCGACCTCGTGCTGGACCGGCGCGAGGAACTGATGGACATGGCCCAGGCCGAAACCGGCAAGTCCCGCGCGTCGGCGCAGGAGGAGGTCGTGGACATCGCGATGACTGCCCGGTACTACGCGCGGGCCGCCGAGAAACTGTTGCGTCCGCGCCGCGCGACCGGCATGCTGCCCGGTCTCACCAAGACCGTCGTGCGCCATCACCCGAAGGGCGTCGTCGGGGTCATCTCGCCGTGGAACTATCCGATGACCCTCGCGGTGTCCGACGCGATTCCGGCGCTGCTCGCAGGCAACGCCGTCGTCCTCAAACCCGACAGCCAAACCCCCTACTGCGCGCTCGCCTGCGTCGAGCTGATGTACGAGGCGGGTCTGCCCCGCGAGTTGATCGCGGTCGTTCCCGGACCCGGATCGGTGGTCGGCACCGCGCTCGTCGAGAACACCGACTACCTGATGTTCACCGGGTCGTCGCAGACCGGTCGGCTCCTCGCCGAACAGGCCGGCCGCCGGCTCATCGGCTTCTCCGCCGAACTCGGCGGCAAGAACCCGATGATCGTCGCCGCCGGAGCGAACCTGCGGGAAGTCACCGACGCGGCCGTGCGCGCATGCTTCTCGAACTCCGGCCAGTTGTGCATCTCCATCGAACGGATCTACGTCGAGAAGTCCATCGCCCCCGAGTTCATCCGGATGCTCGGCGACCGGGTACGCAAGATGACCCTCGGGTCCGGCTACGAATTCGGTACCGAGATGGGATGTCTCGTCAACGAGACGCAGGTGAAGGCCGTTTCGGCGCACGTCGACGACGCGGTCGTCAAGGGCGCGACCGTCGTCGCCGGTGGCAAGGCCCGTCCCGATCTGGGGCCGCTGTTCTACGAACCGACCGTGCTCACCGACGTTCCCGAGGACGCCGAATGCTACCGGGAGGAGACGTTCGGCCCGCTCGTGTCGGTGTATCCGGTGGACACCGTGGACGAGGCGATCCGTCGCGCGAACGACACCGAATACGGGCTGAACGCGTCCGTGTGGGCGGCGACCAAGGCGCAGGGTGAAGCGATCGCGGCGCGGGTCCGAGCAGGCACCGTCAACGTCGACGAGGGCTACGCGCCCGCGTGGGCGAGCACCGACGCGCCGATGGGCGGGATGGGCATCTCCGGCGTCGGTCGCAGGCACGGACCGGACGGCCTGCTCAAGTACACCGAATCGCAGACGGTCGCGACCACGCGGATTCTCAATCTCGGTGGGCCGCGCGGACTTCCGCCGAAACTGTGGGCGAAGATCATTCCGCTGTTCATTCGGTCGCTGCAGTGGCTGCCGGGTAGGTAGCCGTGGACCGGGGGAGTGCCGCGACCGGTCGGGTACTGATGGTCGTTGCCCCCACCGGAAGTTCCTTGCGTCGCTCGATGGTGGTGGCGAGTGGCTTCTCCACCACGAAGCACAGCAGCATCATCGCGACCAGGGCGAGCGGGCTGATCCACAGGAAGATTGGTGTCAGTGCGTCGTTGTACGCCTCGACGACGGGGAGTCGCGCCGCGTCGGGGAGGTTCCGGACGGCCTCGGGTGTCAGCGATTCGGCGACGACGGTGGCCGGGGCCCGCTCGGCGATGAGCGTAGCGGCCCGACCTGCGAAGACGCTGCCGACGACGGCCGCACCCAGTGTCGCACCGATCTGCCGGAAGTAGTTGCCCGCGGCGGTGGCGGTGCCGACCTCCTCGATGGGGAACGAGTTCTGGACGACGAGCATCATCAACTGTCCGGTCAAGCCGAGCCCCACCCCGATCACCGCGATGAAGCAACCCAGCACCCACGTCGGGGTGGTGACGGTCAATTGCGACAGCAGTACCAGTCCGATCGCGATCAGTGCCGAGCCGATGATCGGGATCGCCTTGTAGCGACCGGTTTTCGTCACCACGCGGCCGGCGAGCGTGGAGGTGAGGAACAGTGAGCCCATCATCGGCAGCATCAGCAGGCCGGCCACCGTCGCATCGACGCCGGTGGCCATCTGCAGGTAGGTGGGCATGTATCCGGCGACGCCGAACAGCGCGACACTCACCAGCAGGCCCGCGAGGGTGATGAGATCGAAGTTGCGGTCGCGGAACAGGTGCAGCGGCAGAACGGGTTCGGCGGCGCGGTATTCGACATAGCCGAACAGGATCGTTGCGACGGCGGTGCCTGCGATGAGGCAGAGGATCATCGGGGAGGTCCACGCGTAGGTGGTGCCACCCCACGTGCCGACCAGCACGATGCCGGTGGTGGCGACGGACAGGACCGTCATGCCGGCCACGTCGATCGAGGATCGCGGGCCGGCCCGCGCCGGCAGTCGCAGGAACACGATCGCCGCGGTGGCGGCGAGTACGCTGAGCGGCACCGTGATCCAGAAGACCCAGCGCCAGCCCGGGCCTTCGGTGAACCAGCCGCCGAGCAGTGGTCCGGCCACCGATGACAGTGCGAACACCCCGCTCATGACGCCCAGGTACCGGCCGCGTTCGCGGGCGGGGACGACGTCGGCGATCGCGGCCTGCGACAGGATCATCAGGCCGCCGCCGGCGCCCTGGATCGCGCGTCCGATGATGAGCCAGGTGATGTCGCCGGCTGTTCCGCTCACGATCGAACCGACGAGAAATATTCCGATCGCACTGAGTAGTAGTGGTTTACGACCGAAGAGATCCCCGAGTTTGCCGTATGCGGGCATGGTGATCGTCGACGTCAGGATGTAGGCCGTGATGACCCACAACATGAGGTCGGCGCCGTGTAGTTCACCGACGATCGTCGGTAGTGCCGGGTTGAGTGCGGTCTGGTTCAGGGAGGCCAGCAGCATCGTCAGCATCAGACCGGCGAACAGGAACACGAGCCCGTGCGACGTGGCCCGGGCGGGTGTGCGGTCGGTGGTCATGGACGGGCGGCCTCTCTGAACGGGCGCCAGAGCGCCACGATGCGACTTTCGGGTGCGCGACAAAAAATTACATTAATGCAAACATTCATCGCCGTAAATATGTGTCGGTGTTCGATATCGTCGGCCCTCGGTGCTCCGCAGCGTGACACGCTGCACCGGTGACCGGTGACCTGCACGTCCTGACCGAGGGACTGCCCGGTGTGATCGCCCTCGTCGTCGTGGCCACCGCGGTGCTGTGGGGTTTCGGTGTGCCGCACCGGTTCGCGCCCGCGGCCGCGATCGCGCGCGGTGCCGCACAACTCGCCCTGGTGAGTGTGGTGCTCAGCGGTGTCATCAGCGATCCCCGCTGGGTCACGGTGGTGCTCGTCGTGATGTTCCTGGTCGCCACGTGGACCGCGTCCCGCCGGATCGGGCGGGGCCGCGCGACGATCGGGTTCGTCGCCGCGGCCATGCTGCTCGGTGCAGGCGTCGCGCTGACGATCGTCTTCGCGACCGGTGCCGTCGAACTGTCTCCGCGCTACGCACTGGCCCTCGGCGGCATCGTGATCGGCAACGCCATGACCGTCGCGAGCCTCGCCGGCCGCCGCTTCCTCGAGATCGTCGACAGCCGATGGGAGGAGGTCGAGGGCTGGCTCGCCCTCGGTGCCACCCCACGGCAATCGACGGCCGATCTCACCCGGGTCGCCGTGCACGCCGCACTGATCCCGGCGACCGACCAGACCAGGACCACCGGACTGGTGACACTCCCCGGAGCGTTCGTCGGCGCGATCTTCGGCGGCCTGTCGCCGCTCGAGGCCGGGCGATTCCAGATCGTGGTGCTCGCGGCGATCATGGCGGCGGCGTCGCTCACGGCAGTCGTGGTGGTGAGCGGACTCGGCCCCGTCCGATGCCGGCCGGTCGTCCCGTCCTGAGCGATGTCAGCGGCCGGCAGTGACACCGCGGAACAGTACGATCGCACGGTCGACGAGCACCTCGACGTCGCCGTCCGATTCGGTGATCGACGAGCGCATCGCGAACCGGATGATCGCACCGGCGGAGAGAACCAGCATCTGTGCGGCCTCGCGGGTACCGAAACCATCGGGAATCGTGCGGTCCGAGGCGGCGAGCTTTTCGGTGACCAGGTCGGACACCAGCGATTGGGCGGCGTCGACATGCGCGATGCGACGACGGGCAAGTTCGGGATGCCGACAGGTCAACGCCGCATTCTGCCGCCGCAGTTCGGGGTCCGGCCCCGAGCTCTGCAACACGTCGAACAGCAGCCGGGTGACCTTGTCGACGGCATCGTCGTCCGCGCCGAGTGTGAACCGCGCCGCGGCGTCGTCGTCGATCGCCGGTGCGCGCAATCCGAGGACCGCGTCCTCCTTCGACGGAAAATAGTTGAAGAACGTGCGCGCGGACACGTCGGCTTCCGCGACGATCGATTCGATCGTCACATCGGCGAGTCGCTCGTGGGTGAGCGCAGCGGTCGCCGCCGCCGAGTGGATTGCCGTCCAGGTCCTCGCTCGCTTGCGCAAGCGCAGCGACAGTGCCGGCCCGGCATCGGTGAATCCTCCAGCCATTCGTATCACCGTAGTACAGCGGTATTCCGGGACGACACCACATCAGCTCCCGACTACGCGGCCGCGGACGCCGGTTCATCGGCGGGCACACCGGCGGTAGCGCGCCGCGCGACGTGCCGCAGCACCGGGATGCACCCGGCCCCGGCGACCAGCGGATACCAGTACGTGCACAGCCGGTAGACGGCGACGGCCGCGGCCGCGGCACCGGCCTCGAATCCCAGCGCGACCAGGCCGGCGACGAGCCCGGCCTCGACGATGCCGATACCGCCCGGGGTCAGCGGGATCTGCCGCGCAACCTGCGTCGCCACGTGCAGCGCCGCCAGTGAAGCGATGCCCGCGTCGATTCCGACGGCCAGGCACGCGGCGATCAGGCACGCCAGATCGAGCAGCCACTTTCCGGTGGCGAGCGCGAACGCCCGGTGCCACACCACCCGAGGCAGGTGTGCGACCGCGGCGAGCGTGTTCGCGAACTTGACCTTCCATCCGGCATCCGGAGGTGTTTCGGTGTTCGGTGCGGGAGCGCGGCGGCGGGCTACCTCGACGGCGACGACGACCGCGGCGATCCCGGCCGCGACACACGCGGCGAGGACGATGTTGTGCACATCGCCGGCCATCCATTCGGTCACCTGCGGGCTGACGGTCGCCGAAAAGACCACGCCGAGGGCCAGCATCGACACCGTGGCGGACAGGGTCAGCGCGACCACCGCGTTGCCGGGAGTCAGGCCCGCGAACGTCAGCCATCGATAGTTGTAACCCGCGGCGAACGCGCCGCCCGCGGGTAATCCTTGGGTGACCGCGGTGGACGCGTAGGTCACCAGTTCGGATCGCCGCCGGGACATCCGGCCGCCGAACGCGGACACCACGACGTTCTGAAGCCGCGCCAGGAGGTGCATCGCGACCACCTGGACGGTGAACGCGCCGATCACCCACGGCACGTGCGCGCCGAGCACGGCGTCGCGGATCGCGGACAGTGCGGGGAGTTGGCCGCGCAGGACCCAGGCAGCCGATGCGACGACCGCGAGAGCGAGAACCACCCGCAGCGCCGGGTGTCCGGCAAGGGTGCGGAATGTCGAACGGTGGGGCGTCTGCGCCGCCGTTGTCGTCGCGGTGCTCGGCATCGGGTGGTCTCCTGGAAGGTCGACCGATCGTAACTCTGCAGTGCTGCAATCTTTCTTTTCTGTGACATTTCCTACGTTCGGCCCGCGCCTGCCGGTGGCTGTACCGAAGCGCGGGTATTCCACAAGCATGGCGAAGCATCCCGGCGCACAGCAGTACCTACCGGACCCCACCGACCCTGGTGCCCCCGATACCCTCGATGCCCTCGCATCCGCCGCCGCCCGATGCCGAGGTTGCGATCTCTACCGCCACGCCGGGCCCACCGTGTTCGGTACCGGACCCGCGACCGCTCGGCTGCTGCTCGTCGGCGAACAACCCGGCGACCAAGAGGACCGTGCCGGGGAACCGTTCGTCGGGCCCGCCGGGCACCTTCTCGACCGGGCGCTCGAGAAGGCCGGAATCGACCGCGACGGCGTGTACCTGACCAATGCGGTCAAACACTTCAAATTCGCACGCGACGCAGGTGGAAAGCGGCGCATCCACAAGAAGCCGGCACGCGGTGAGGTGATCGCGTGCCTGCCGTGGCTGCTCGCCGAACTCGCCGCGGTGCGACCCGCCGTACTGGTGTGCCTCGGGGCGACCGCCGCACAGGCACTGCTCGGACCCTCCTTCCGGATCACCGAGCATCGCGGCCGCATCCTGCGCGCCGATCCGGATCTGAACCTGCCGGTCGACCCGCAGATCGTCGCGACCGTGCATCCGTCGGCCGTTCTGCGGATGCGCACCGGCCGCGACGATGCGCTCGAGTCCCTGGTCCGCGACCTGCGGCGTGCGGCGAGCCTCGCCGGCTGAGCACCTCAGGCTGGTTGAACACCTCAGGCTGGTTGAACACCTCAGGCGGTGGTCGCCAGTGCGGCCGCCAAACCGAACGCAACCGACGTCACACACACCTCGATCACCGCGTTGCGTAGTGACACCTCCGCGGTCGCGCGGTGAGCCGTCGCGGCGGGCACCCATGTGCGGCGCCACCACGATGCGAGGCACACCAGACCGGCGAGGACGGTGACCTTCGCCAGCACGATGCGGCCGTATCCGGTGTCGACCAGCGCGGACACCGAGCCGAGACGGACCGCCGCATCGATCACCCCGGTGGCAGCCAACGTCAACACGCACCACAACGCGAGCGTCGAATAGCGCGGCAGCAACCGTGCCCACGCACCCCGCGAGCGCACCGTCAGGGCCAGCGCCGTCAGCGTCCCGGCCCACAGGCCCGCGGCGAGCACGTGCGCCGCGTCGAGCAGTGATCCCAGCGGCTGCTGCGACATGTGGCCGGACACCGGCCGTCCGATCAGGGCCAACGCCGCCGCTGCCAGCACCGGCGTCGTCGGCCACGCCGCGCCCCGCCGATACGCCGCCACCGCGACGATCGTGCACGCGGCGACACAGCCGAACACCGCCACCCCGATCCGTCCCGTGTCCACGGACCCGACGAACCGACCGAACTGTGCGACGTCGAGCAGTCCGACCGGCACACCCGTCACCGAGGCTGCCTCGAACACCAGCAGCGCGCCCTCACCGACCAGCCATATCCCACCGAGCGCGGCGATCATCCGCCACAGGTCGGTGAATGCGATCGGCGGTCGGCGGTCACCGTGGACCGCGGCGCCGAGCGCGGCCAGCCCGAGCA
>NZ_JBAQXC010000361.1:0-2599 GCF_049299235.1 Rhodococcus sp. (in: high G+C Gram-positive bacteria)
ACTTGTCTCTGTCCCAGCGCCACGGTGAGTGTCGCCACTGGGAAACGGTTCACAAGCAACCGCCGCACAGCGTAGCGGCACCGGTGAGGCCGGGCAATGCGGAGGGGAAGGATCGCCGGCTGCCTCCCGCCGGACTGTGCCCGGAGCCGAACGCCGGACCTGTTCGGAGCCGTCCATCCCGGCGCAGTCCCCGCACAGTCACTCAAGGTGGGAAACCTCGACGGCATCAAGACTGTGATTTACCATGTGATCAGGAGGTGGATTGCAATGACGACCGCACACCCACGCCCCGACCTCGCCGCCTACAACGACGCCGCCCGCATGACCCAATCGGAGCTGGTCACAGCGCTGCGGGAACTCCTCGGGGCCAAGCTGGTCGCGTACCTCGGGAAGGTGAAGGAAACCCGGGCTGTCCGCCAGTGGGCCGAGGGCACCCGCACCATCAACAACGACACCGACGTCGAACGCCTGCGCATCGCCTACCGCGCCGCCCGGCTGATCGCCGAACGCGACACCCCCGCCGTGGCCCAGACGTGGTTTCAGGGCTTGAACCCGATCCTCGACGACCGCCCGCCGGCGCTGCTGCTGCGCGAGGGCGAGCTGTCCGATGTCGGCCCGAAGGTCCTCGCCGCGGCCCGGCAGTTCGCGGCGGTCGGATGAGCGCACCGGATCGCACGCTGATCTCCACTCCGCGCGGCGATGTCCGCTGCGTCCACGTCGCCGGCGTGGCCGCCTACCGGGTCGGCTACCCGCCGACCTCGTGGGAGTGGACACCGTGGGAGTTCGCCACCGACGGGCGCTTCACCGGCCGCTGGGACGATCCGGCGGGGGTGTGGCGAACCCTGTACGTCGGGGCGACCCGCCTGTCCTGCTATCTCGAGGTGCTCGCCTACGCCCGTAAGAGTGACGAGCTCAGCGCCGCGCTCGATGAGATCGTCGACGACGACGATGGTGAGTTCCCCACCATCGCGCCGGGTCGTGTCCCACGATCGTGGATGTCGTCCCGGGTCACCGGCAGCGGCACGATCACCGGATGGTTCGTCGTGCCCGGCGACCCCGAGTCGGTGGCCACCCTGCGCACCCTGTTCCGACCCCATGCGATCCGGCTCGGTCTGCTCGACCTCGACACGGCGGCGATCCGCGACGGCCGCCCGCGTGCCCTGACCCAGGCGATCTCGCAGTGGGTCAACACTCTTTCCGATCCCGGTGGTGAGCCGGTGGCCGGCATCGAGTTCGAGTCCCGGCACGGTGACGGGTTGGTGCTTTGGGCGCTGTACGAGCGTCCCGGTGACGGACCGGTCAGCAAGAACGTCACGGTCCTCGACTACGGCCCGGTCGAGGAGCACGACCCCGATCTGATCGAAGCGATGCGCCTGCACAACCTGGTCTGGGAGGACGACTGAATCGTCGCCTCTCCGCGCGGCCGCCGCGGTATTCCTCCGGGCGGACCGGTCCGATCCGCGCCACCTCGTTGTATGCCCTATGGGCTGTCAGCAGCATCGGCCGGCCCTCGTCCTGATCGGCACTCAGCTGAACAACGCAGCCAGCCACGCCGCGGCGAGCAGCACGTCCGGTCCGCGAAGCCATTGCCGGAGCAGATCGACAGGGATTTGTCCCACGGCGGTTTCCAGGATCAGCCCGTCATAGCTGATCGACGGCCGGGTGCGTACCCGGTACGCGGCCGCGCAGCCCCCGACCAGCCCGATCGCCAGCGTCGTCACTGTGCCACCGGTCAGGAGCGTCATGGATATCGCGGCCAGTACCGCGGCTATACCCGGCACGACGGTCAGCGGCCACTGTAGCCTCCGGTCGTCGACACCGAGTACGGCACCGAAATCGCGGTCGCGCAGGACATCCCGGAGCCCCGCACTGAAGATCATCGCCACGACGACGACTGCGGTCAGGTACAGCACGGCCACCGCCGGTGGTGTGGTCACCATCGGCGCAACCCCTACGGCTCCGATGGCACAGAACGCCAGCAACAGAGAGACCGGTCTGCGGAGGTGACGGAGCACATCCGAGCGGATCAGCGCCCAGGACAGCCCACCGGCGAGTGAGCGGGTGCGTCGGCGTCCGATGCGTCGCCACGATGTGTGCTCGAGCGCGCCGAGCAGCACCGAGATGTCCAAGGCGGTCGCCGACGCGGACACGGCCACCGTGGTGTCGGCGCCGGCCGCCAGCTCCGCGGCTGCGATCCTGTGGCACCACCGCACGGCCACGGCCGCCAGAGTGGCGGCCAGTGCCCCGACCGCGGCGACGGGCCACCAGCGGGTCGGCAGCGCAACATCGACTCCGGCTGTCGCCGTGCACACCGCCGCTACCGACCCCAGGGCACAGATCCGGCTCAGGATGGTCACCGGGCCGGGGGCAAGCAGTCGGCACTGAACGAGAACGCAGAGCGCAACGACGACGACTCCGGTCAGCGTCGTCAAGACGGTGAACGCAAACCACACCGTCAACTCTGCGGCGAACGCTGCGATGCGTCCGGCCAGCGCACCGACCAGGGCGCCGCAGCCGAGTACGACAACCACCCGGCTGCGCACCAGAGCGCCGCGGTCGAGCAGTGTCGAGCTCACCCAGAAGCCGAGCTCTGCACTGA
>NZ_JBAQXC010000362.1:0-5765 GCF_049299235.1 Rhodococcus sp. (in: high G+C Gram-positive bacteria)
GCTGGAGGGCCCAAAAGGCACACCGGGGGGCTATTGCTTGCGAAGGCGCGCCTCGAACTCGCGCTCGAGTTCACGCCAGGCCGCGACCTCCGCATCGAACGGTGCGCTCGGTGCCAGGCGGCTGGAATCGGGCTCGAGTGCGTAGTTGACGAACCAGCCCAGTTCCGACGAACCGGCGAGGGCGGCATCGGTGGAGTCGTCGCCGGCATAGTTGGCGGCGTCGGTGAACAACTCGACCGCGAGGTCCAGTTGCTCCGGGTCCACCGCGTCGATGCCCTCGGCGATGTCGTCGGCGATCCCGGTGAGCACGTACACGTTGTCGTCGGTCACCTCGATCTCGAGCGAACCGTCGGTCGCCGCGTGGCGGATCTCGTCGTAGGTGTCCAGCGTCGCCAGGTCGTGGTCGTGACGGTCGGCCAAGTAGCGGGCGAGCGCACGTTCGGACGCGAACGCCGTGATGAAACCGTCGCTGCCGAGGAACAGTGCGTCCTCGTCGTCGATGTAGCACCGCAGCGTGAACCACGTGCCGTCGCTCGTGATGATCTTGATCGGGTCGATGCCGACGGTGCCCCAGAAGTCGTCACCGAGGTCCTCGTCGTCGTCCTCGCCCTCGTCGAACTCGTAGTCGTTGTCGTCTTCTTCACCCTCGACCGTGTCGTCGGCCTCGACGACGTTCTCCTCTGATGCGACGAGCTCGGATTCGATCTCCGCGACGATCGCGGCATCGACATCCGGGGTGGTGACGAGTGCATCGAGCGCGTCGATCACCGCGTCCCAGTCCGTCGCGACCGCGGTGCCGATCCGATTCCACAGGTCGTCGCCGTCGTCGCCTTCGAACGCGACCGCTCCGTGCTGGAGCAGCGTCGCGATTTCGGGCCGGTCGAAGAACTTCGTCACCGCGTCGAGCTCGCAGACGTCGCCGAGGCTGCTGACGATGTCGAAGGTGTCCTGCAGTTGCGAGACGACCTCCGGGTCGGCGTCGTCGGCGACCAGTTCGGGGACCCCGACGATGTCGAAGCGGTAGGCGTCGTCGGGGTCGAACTCGGCGGCGGACAGCTTCGCGATCACCGGCCACGCGGGATGCTCGACGAGGTCGTTGTCGGCGTCGGAACGGACGAAGGCGACCAGTTCGGCGACACCGGGGAATCCGTACAGGTGATCACCGCGACCGAGGAACGCCTCCCAATCGTCGTCACCCTCGCGCCAGCGGGGCGCCCACAGGGTGACGAGGTTGTCCTCGGTGAGACCGAGCTCGATCGGGACGATGTCTCCAGCCATGGCCGGAAGCCTAGCCATGTCGCGCCCGAACACATAGCCGGGGAGCGCCGAGACCGTCGTCACCCCAACGAGTCGCGCAACTCCGACAGCAGACGGTCGCGCTTCCCCGCCGCGATTCGTGCCGCCTCGTGCGCGGTCGCGAGGATCGCCGCGGACACTTCGGTGGCGTCCAACCGGGACGCCGCCTCGGCCAGATGCAGCGCGACCATGCCGCCGCCGGCGTCGACGCGCACCCGCACATGCCCGCACGGGCTCGTTGCCTCCGCGCTCACGTCACCGAGTCCGGCCATGACGTCTTCCAGCAACCCCAGCTGTTGCCGTGCCCGCTCGACGATCTCGTCGACCTGATGCGCGCTCACACCGGCCTCAGCCAGGATCGGTGGTTGCGCTGTTCGTCGTCGGCCTGCTGGCTGCGCGCGACCTCGTCCCTGGTGGGCAGACCCAACCGGTCGAGGAGGGCGGCCGGCATGCCCTGGGACGTGAGGTCGCCGCGTCGCACCGCCCCCGCCTCCAGGGTGGCGCGGCGGCTGAGCGCGAGGATCTGCTCGGCCACGAATCCCGCGCCCCGACGCAATTCGCGCGGGTCGATGTGGAGGTCGACCGGCACCCCCTGATCGGTCGTGCGTATCCATATCGTGCCCGCCGCGTTGCGGGCGGTTGCTGTTGTGACGTTCGTCTCCGGCTGGGCCGTGTCGGGTGGGGCCATATCAGGTTGGACGCACCCCGGCACGGATCGGTTCCAGGCCTCGGCACCTATCCGGTGGGCCGATAGAATCCTTCGAAGGCCATGCCGCTGTTGGTGGTGCGGATCGGGGTGACCGCGACCGGATCGCCCGCCTCGACCATGAGGCCGTTTCCGATCACCATCGCGACGTGCCCGTCCCAGACAGCCAGGTCGCCGGGCATGAGCGAGTCGTCGGCGACGGGTATGCCGACGTCCTGCTGCTGGGCCAGCCGGGGAAGTTCGACGCCGGCCTGCCCGTACGCCCACTGGGTCAGCCCGCTGCAGTCGAGTCCCTGCCCGGGGGTGGTGCCGCCCCACACGTACGGGGTGCCTTGTTGGGACAGCGCGTGGCGGACCGCGGCGGCGGCTTCGGCGGTGGGCGCGGTCGCGACGCTACCGTCGGGCAGGGTCACGGCATGACCGCCACCGGTTCCCGGCGCACTGTCACGGCCGGATTCGGGGGCGACGACACCGCCGGAGCCGGGTTCGGTTGCGTCCGGTCCGGGTGGCGTCTCCGGCATCTCCGGTAACAGCGCGGTGAGGCGGTCGGTGTGCTGGGCCAGGTCGGAGGTGACGCGGGCGAGTACGTCGAGTCCCGCCGAGAGATGTTCGACGGCGGCGCCGAGCAGCATCAGCTGTCCCTGCGGCAGTGCCAGTGCGGGCTCGAGGCTCCGGGCGACCGAGCGGAACGAGTCGACGATGCGGGTCAGTTCCACCGCACCGCCGAGCACCGTCGCGGTTCCGTCCACGGCGATCGCGGCGATCTCGATGCCGTGATCGGCAGCGACCAGGGTGTCCGCGACGACCCGCTCGGCGCTGCCGACGGCGGTATCCGCCGCGGTACCCGTCCAGTCCCAGATCAGTTCGGTGAGTGCGGTGCGTCCCGCGGCGTGCACGTCCTCGGCGATCTGCGTCCCGGCCCGGAGCGCCGCGCCGGGATCGAACGAGGGCGCGGTGCACGTACCGAATGCGGTCAGCAGGTCCGTCAGCGGGGCCGAAAGCAGGTCGGACCCGATCATTGCGGTGCTCCCGATTCGTGCAGTCGCGTGCGCCACTCCGACTCGTGGGCGTCGTAGCCTGCCGCGGTGGCCGCGGCGACCACCGACATGCCGTCGAGGGCGGTGACGAGCCGGGTCACGTGGTGTTCGTGTGCACGATGCGCCGAGGCGAGGGCCGCGACGAAGCCGGCTCCGATCGGGCCGAGTCCGGCGCCGAGTTGTTCGGGGGCGCCGCCGCGGATGTGGTCGGCCGCATCGCGTAGGCGGTCTGCCATGCTTCCTGCCGTGCAGCCGAATGCCGCGATGGTCTCCGGACGTACCTGCACACCGTCCTGCCGAAACTCGCCTGCCGCCATTCGTTCCCCCTCGGTCGGATCGATCACTCTCGACAGGTTTGACGCATGCGGTGGGCGGCCGGTTCCACCGTTCTATCCTGTCGGATATGGATCCGCTCGTCGTCGACCATCCGCTTGCCGCGTCCCTGCTCACGATCCTGCGCGATGAGCGCAGCGACAATGCCGCATTCCGGCACGCGTTGAGCAGGCTCACCCAGATGCTGGTCTACGAGGCGGTCCGGGAGGCGCCGGTCGAACAGTTCGAAGTACGCACGCCGGTCGCCACGACCGTCGGGGTGCGGTTGCGGCAGCCGCCGCTGCTGGTCCCGGTCCTGCGGGCGGGTCTGGGCATGGTTGATCAGGCGCACGCGCTCATCCCGCAGGCGCAGGTCGGTTTCGTCGGTCTGGCGCGTGACGAGAAGACCTTCGAGCCGGTGCCGTATCTCGAGTCGCTGCCCGCCGACCTGTCCGGTCTGCCGGTGTTCGTGCTGGATCCGATGCTCGCGACGGGCGGGTCGATGGTGCACACGATCGAGATTCTCGCCTCGCGCGGCGCGACCGACATCACCGCCGTGTGTGTGGTGGCGGCGCCGCAGGGTGTCGAGGCGCTCGCGTCCTGTGGATATCCGGTGCGGTTGGTGACCGCGACGATCGACGAGGGTCTGGATGCGAACAAGTACATCGTTCCCGGCCTCGGTGACGCGGGTGATCGCCAGTACGGGCCCAGGTAGCTGAACCCGAGTAGCGGCACCCCCGGGTAGCGGCACCCCCGAGATCTCTGTCCGGTTTGGTACTTATGGTGCGGATGAGGCAGGAGTGACGTCTGTTCGAGGCTGATCCGTTACCGATCCGTCATGGGCTCGGGCGTGGAAACGCCATCGGCTCTCTACGCTGTTGCGTGCATCACGATCATTCCCGACTGCATTCGGTCCGTGAAATGGGGGAACTCGACGGTCTGCAATTCCGTGAAGAAATCCCGTGCCTTCGTTCGAGCAGCCGCGCTGGGTACCGCGGCCGTATGGGCGACGATGCTCAATCCGGGTGCCGCGGTCGCCGCGGTCGACAACGCCCGGTCGATGCCCTTGGAAGGCGGTGCCACGATCGAAGTCCTTCAGGCGGACACGTCGATCCAGTCGGTGCCACCCCTCGACAGTTCTCCGCTCACTGTCGAATTCTTCAACGACGGCGTCGCAGCCGTGAAGATCACCGGTCCGGGCTCCGACGCGTTCACCGGGACGCGGCTCACCTTCGGTTACCAGATCGGGTACCCGATCGCGTTGCCCGGTGCGACCGCCACGATCAATACCCCCAATCTCAACTGGGGGGTCGGCACCGGCGCCGACTTCGGCGTCGATCTCGGATTCGACATCGGCCCAGACCCGGCACCGAGCGTCGGATTGGGCCTCGGGCTCGGCAGCGACGCGAATCTCAGCGGCACGATCATCCCGTCGAACTCGATCGAGCTCCTACTCGAACCCGGTGGCATCACCGAGGTTCCGATCGTCGAGGACGTCGCCTTCGACGGCGCCTCGGCGGCAATGCGGATCGTCGGTGTCCACGGCTCGGTGTCCGGTGCGCTCGGCCCGGTCAACGTCCGGCCGTTCGCGCGAGCCACTACCGCGAAGGGTGAAACCATCGTCACCTACGGTGCACCGCAACGTCTCTGAGATCCTACCGGTCGCACAACGTGTGTGCCCACGCGCGCAGTGCCGCGAGAATCGCGGCGGCCCGGTTCCGGTTGTCGTCGACCGCGTGCAGATAGCACTTGAGCTTCGGCTCGGTGCCGGACGGCCGAACCACGACGCGGACCGACGTACCTTCGAACACGAGTGCGTCGGTTCGCAATCCGGATTCGGCCCGGGCGAGATCGGTTGCGGTGACCGGTTCGCCGGCGAGTTCGGCCGGCGGCGCGACCCGCAGCGACGCCATGATCCGGTCGATCCGCGTGAGGTCGGTGACGCGGAGGGAAATCTGGTCGGTCGCGTGCACACCGAATTCGTCATACAGCGCGTCCAGCGCGTCGAACACCGTGCGGCCCTGGGCTTTCAGATCCGCCACGAGGTCGGCGACGACGACGGCGGTCGCGATGCCGTCCTTGTCGCGCACCGCGTCGGGATCGACACAGTGGCCGATCGCCTCCTCGTACGCGTACACCAACCCCGCACCGGCGCGGGCCAACCACTTGAATCCGGTGAGGGTCTGCGCGTAGCGGGCGCCGCGCGCGGCCGCGACCTTCCCGAGCAGCGTGGACGAGACGATCGTGGTGGCCACCAGCGATCCGGGCGGTGACACGCCGAGAATGCGCTCACCGAGCAGTACGCCGGTCTCGTCGCCGCGCAGCATCCGCCAGCCACGGGCGGTCGGTGCTTCCACCGCGCAGCGGTCGGCGTCCGGGTCCAGCGCGAGCGCGACGTCCGCGCCGACGTCGGC
>NZ_JBAQXC010000363.1:0-3460 GCF_049299235.1 Rhodococcus sp. (in: high G+C Gram-positive bacteria)
CGAGTGCCGGTGTGTGGCGGCATGGAGCTGCCGCACGCCTCGCACTTCTGCGCATCAGTCATGGTGCCAACGTAGCGCTAACGTGCGACACGTTGCCTGAATGCAAGAGGTGTGTGGTGTTTAAGTACTGTGAGCAGGGGTTATGAGTTTGGGCAAGAAGTGAGTGGGGAAGTTTCGTGACGGGGGAAGAACGGGTGATGTCGGGTGCAGTGAGTGGTGGAGGTTGTACATGTCAGTGCGGGGTTTGGGGTTAGGGTGAGTGTGCAGTCGATGACTGCGCACAACTGAATCGGCCTCGCGGCGTACCGGGTGCGGTAACACCCACAGCGACGCGACGGGGCCGGCTCTCTCACCGGTCTGGTTTCTGTGCTCGCCACGACGACGAGCTCGCTGCACTGGGCCACCCTCGTTGCCCACCACGCCACTCAGAGTTCCTCGGCGCTCCGCTCGGCTGGGTGGTCGCTCGACGAGCGGCACGCAGTCAATCCGGTCCGCGCACAGCTGCAGCTCGCCGCGCGGCACACTCGGTCCGCCCGTGCCGCGCTCGAGGACGCCAACCGGCACGCGCTCGCGCTCCACGACCTGCTGCACCCTGTCGACGTCGACCGCGCCGACTCGTGACCCTCGGCCGACGACGATCTACTCTGAACCCGGCCGCGTCGGCTGGTGAGTTCAGGCGGCGTCGGCAAGAGGCCCCGGTGTTACCGCACCGGGGCCTCGCCCTGTTTCAGGCCCAGCGCAGCGACCCTCACACGGGACCCACGGTGAAGCGCTCTACAGCGAACCGCGCTTTAGGCATGCCTAATGCATAGCTTGCTCCGCCAGGTACCCCAGAGCCCTAGGGGCCAGACCCCGAGCCGAGGAACCGCGAAAGCCCAGGAGCCCGCCGAAACATCTGATTTGGTTCCTTGCCTACTTTTAATTTTTTCGGCGTGTCGTCGCCGACTTGGCACCGGGAGGGTGCATCGTGAGCCGTGTGACCGTCGCTGAGGCCCGAGAGGGCGAGTTCGAGCAGTTGTGGCTGCCGCTGTGGCCGCTCGCCTCAGATGACCTCCTGGAGGGCGTGTACCGCATGTCCAGGGGCGCGGCGCTCGGACGCCGGTACATCGAGACCAACCCCCAAGCCGTGAGCAACCTTCTCGTGGTCGACATCGATCATCCCGACGCCGCGTTGCGTGCACTGAGCGCGCAGGGATCGCACCCGATGCCCAACGCCGTCGTGTCCAACCGGGCCAACGGCCACGCACACGCGGTCTGGGCGCTCGCTGAGCCCGTCACCCGCACCGAGTACGCACGGCGCAAGCCGCTGGCGTACGCGGCCGCGGTGAGCGAAGGGCTACGCCGCGCCGTCGACGGCGACACCGGCTACAGCGGACTACTCACCAAGAACCCCACACACGAGCACTGGGACGCCGAGTGGATCCACTCCGACCTGAGATCGCTCGACCACCTGGCCGACGACCTCGGCGCCAACATGCCGCCGCCACGCTGGCGCCAGACCAAGCGACACCAAGAAGACCCCGCCGGACTCGGCCGCAACTGCCACCTATTCGAGAAGGCACGCAAGTGGGCCTACCCCCAGGCACGCCAGATACGCCTACGCCACGAGTACGCCACCGCCCAAGACACCCGCGACCTGCACACCGCAATCAGCGCTGAAGTCGCCACACGCAATGCGGCATTCACCGACCCACTGCCGGCATCTGAAGAACGCGCGATCGCCGGCAGCATTCACCGCTGGATCACCACCCGCTTTTACGGCTGGACCGACACCCGCACCGTCAATGAGGCCACCTTCACCGCGATCCAATCCGCGCGTGGGCGAAAATCAGGTGAAGCGCGCAGTCGTCAACGCACGGACCTTCGGGAGAAGCTATGAGCGTGGCCGCGCAACCTGACCGCCGCAAACGACGTATGACGGCTCGTGAAGCAGCCGAACGGTTCGGCGTCTCGCCCCGCACAATCCGGTACGTCGTCGCAGAGGAACGCACCGAGTACGTCGGCCGCGCGGTGTCGCGGCGTGATCAGATCATCGCTCTACACAGGCAGGGGCTGAAGCAAAAGGCGATCGCGGCGCAGCTCGACGTGACGCCTGCTCTGGTGTCGATCCGACTCCGGGAAGCACGAGAGGCCGGGATCGACCTGAGCCGTCTGCCCACCGCTGCCGACGAAGTGTCGTAGGTGCCTGGCACACTCGCCGGTCATGGATGATCGGGCGTTCTGGGACGAGCTGTGGCAGGCGCACGAAGCCGTGTCGACGGTCGTTGCGCGGGTCTGGACCGACGCTATCGGGATGCCTGAGCACTGGAGCTCCGAGCAACGAGCGGCGCACCTGGAGGCCGAGACCGAGCGCATCGAGGCGATCATCGACAGCGAGGTCGAGTCGCGTCAACGGGCGCTGATCGAGGAGTACCGCCGCGACCACGGCGGCGAGGGACCGGACTACCTAACCACGGTTGCGCTGCTCAACCAGGCGCGCGCGAACACACACGCCCTGGTCCTCGATGACGAACTGTTCTCGTTGGTCCCCGACGTGCCGTCAGAAGCCGAGTAGGCCCAACAGTCCACCGCGTTTGGCCGGTGGCTCCGGTGCCGGTTCCGGTGGTGGCGGTGGGTCGTCGCTGTGGCCGCGTTCGAGCATCCGCAACGACTGCTGGAGCACCTCGATGGTGCGCTCTCGTTCGGCCGCGATCGCCTCGGCACGCTCGGCCCGGTGCCGCGCTTCGTCTAGCTCACGGCGCAACCGTGCGGTGTCTTCTGCGACCTCTGTAGGGGGTGCGGTGTCACCTGTCGGGGGTGTCACGGCTGCGAGCATCCCGGCTGCAACGAGCGAGGGAATCGGGATGCTCCAGCCGCCGTGACCGTCCTCGTATGCGCCTTCGATCCGGCCTGACCTGCGTGCACGGCGGATCGTTGCGACCGACACTCCGCATGCCTTGGCTGCCTCGGACTGCGACAGCGTCGGGGGTGCACCGTGGGGTCCGGTAGGGGATGCCATGGGCACCATAGTGGCACCCTCGAACGGGTTCCGATCCGGTGCCACGCGGTACGGAAAACTGCGGTGGTACCTACCGATTCGCACGCATGACGACGCTCGTGATCGTCTTCCTGAGGTCGAGAACGGCCGAGACAACGCCGTTGTATTCGACGCCTGAACATCGCCCGGAGCTGATGTTCTCGTTGAGCTGGACGAGCAGTTGGCGGGTCGCTTCGGGTGACTCCAGGACCGCCGCAACGGCACGTTCTGCGTCGACGGCCGGGACCGATCCGGTGCCCAAGCGCCGCGCTCTGCTGGCCCTCGATCGGCACGCGCTGGAGCAGAAGCGGCGGGGTCGAGTGCCGGTGTGTGGCGGCATGGAGCTGCCGCACGCCTCGCACTTCTGCGCATCAGTCATGGTGCCAACGTAGCGCTAACGTGCGACACGTTGCCTGAATGCAAGAGGTGTGTGGTGTTTAAGTA
>NZ_JBAQXC010000364.1:0-6418 GCF_049299235.1 Rhodococcus sp. (in: high G+C Gram-positive bacteria)
ACTTGTCTCTGTCCCAGCGCCACGGTGAGTGTCGCCACTGGGAAACGGTTCACAAGCAACCGCCGCACAGCGTAGCGGCACCGGTGAGGCCGGGCAATGCGGAGGGGAAGGATCGCCGGCTGCCTCCAGTCGGACTGTGCCCCGGAGCCCGAACGCCGGACCTGTTCGGAGTCGTCCACCCCGGCGCAGTCCCCGCACAGTCACTCAAGGTGGGAACCTCGACGGCATCAAGACTGTGATTTACCATGTGATCAGGAGGTGGATTGCTATGACGACCGCACACCCGCGCCCCGATCTCGCCGCCTACAACGACGCCGCCCGCATGACCCAATCACAGCTGGTCACCGCACTGCGCGACCTACTCGGCGCCAAACTCGTCGCCTACCTGGGCAAGGTCAAGGAAACCCGCGCGGTGCGCCAGTGGGCCGAAGGCACCCGCACCATCAACAACGACACCGACGTCGAACGCCTGCGCATCGCCTACCGCGCCGCCCGGCTGATCGCCGAACGCGACACCCCCGCCGTAGTGCAGACCTGGTTCCAGGGCCTGAACCCGATCCTCGGCGACCGCCCGCCGGCGCTGCTGCTGCGCGAAGGCGAGCTGTCCGACGTCGGCCCGCAGGTCCTCGCCGCGGCCCGGCAGTTCGCGGCGGTCGGATGAGCGCACCGGACCGCACGCTGATCTCCACCCTGCGCGGTGATGTCCGCTGCGTCCACGTCGGCGGTGTGGCCGCCTACCGGGTCGGTTACCCGCCGACCTCGTGGGAGTGGACACCGTGGGAGTTCGCCACCGACGGGCGTTTCACCGGCCGCTGGGACGATCCGGCGGGGGTGTGGCGAACCCTGTACGTCGGGGCGACCCGCCTGTCCTGCTATCTCGAGGTCCTCGCCTACGCCCGCACGAGCGACGAGCTCAGCGCCGCGCTCGACGAGATCGACGACGACGAGGGTGAGTTCCCCACCATCGCGCCGGGTCGTGTCCCACGGTCGTGGATGTCGTCCCGGGTGACCGGCAGCGGCACGATCACCGGATGGTTCGTCGTGCCCGGCGACCCCGAGTCGGTGGCCACCCTGCGCACCCTGTTCCGGCCGCATGCGATCCGGCTCGGTCTGCTCGACCTCGACACCGCGGCGATCCGCGACGGCCGCCCGCGAGCCCTGACCCAGGCGATCTCGCAGTGGGTCAACACTCTCTCCGATCCACACGGTGAGCCGGTGGCCGGCATCGAGTTCGAGTCCCGGCACGGCGACGGACTGGTGCTCTGGGCGCTGTACGAACGTCCCGGTGACGGACCGGTCAGCAAGAACGTCACGGTCCTCGACTACGGCCCGGTCGAGGAGCACGACCCCGATCTGATCGAAGCGATGCGTCTGCACGACCTGGTCTGGGAGGACGACTGAATCATCGGCTCGCCCAGTGGCCACCGCGGTGTTCCTCGGGAGGGGCCGATCCGATCCGCGCCACCCCCTATGGGCTATCAGTGGCTATAGCGAGGGGCCATACCGCCCTCGCCATCCCGGGACGGGCTTACACAGCCGTCAACCGGAGCAGCGCCGCTCGCACCTCATACACCGAGCGCCGGGGTTTGTCGCTAAGTAACGAAATTCCTAGAAGATCGAAACTCTCTACGAGACTGTTACGCTCTCTCCAGAGTAGGCAATCTAACTGAAAGTGGTGGTTGTGTTGGGAACAGCGCCTCGTCGTCTGAAGTTGACCTTTGAGTTTTGCGTGGCCGAGGGAATCAGCAAGAACATCCAGGACCGGCACCTGGAGCGAGCCGTTGACAAGATCGAGACGTCTGTTCGAACGATGGCGGCGGAGGCATTCCCTTGGGCTGACCGCCTTGAGGTAACACGCGAGTGGAATTACGCATGGTGGTCGGACACTGACTACGCGAGCGAGACCTACGACCTACCGAAGAACGACTTCAACTCCCCGAAGTAGCCATCGGGACCGTCACACCGTGTAGCGGACTGGGGTGCGCGCCTCACACGCACTCCAGCGTGAGCCGTTGCCTACTCACGAACGAAACAGAAGGGCCGCCCTCGTGTCCAGAGCACGTCTCGAACTCGTATGGCCGGGCAAGGATCAGTTCCTGCTCATTCCGAAGGATGACAACGGAAAACCTGTCTGGGTGGATCGGGATCACCCGGCAGCATCGGAAGTCCGCGTTGCAGATTTCGTCGGCACGGTGGGAGAGACCGACGACGAGCATCCGCACGCCGACAACCTGTTGTTTATAGGAGACAGCCTCGACGTGCTCCGCATCTTGTGCGAGGTCCCCGAGTTCCGCCAGCAGTACCGTGGCAAGATCAAACTGATTTACATCGATCCTCCGTTCAACACAGGTCAAACGTTTGATGATTACGACGACTGGATGGAGCACTCCACCTGGCTGTCCTTCATGCGCGAGCGACTACTTCTTCTCCGCGATCTCCTCGCGCCGAACGGTGTGATGTGGCTGCACTTGGACAACTTCGAGTCTCACCGTATGCGATGCCTCCTAGATGAGATATTCGGCGCAGGACAGCATCTCGCAAGCGTTGTCTGGCAACGTACGTCGGCCAAGAGTCTCGCCCGGAAGACTCTCGGAACTATGCACGAGACTATCCATGTCTACGGAGCGTCAGAGCAGGCTTCTCTCAAGTCCGTGTACTTGCCTCTCGCTGACGAGTATGTGGCAAAACGCTTCACCAACAGTGACTCGCGTGGTGTTTACGACGCCGGTGACCTCACAGCCTCAAGTTTCCGTCCCCATCTCGACTCCGGGAAGCCGTGGCGTGGCCACGACCCGAGCGAGCGACGTCGGTGTTGGGCAGTCCCTCGGTCTCCACTCGAAGAAATCGGGCTGACCGAGGTCGAGATCGAAACTCTGACAATGCGGGAGAAATTGGATGTACTCGATAAGCATGGATACATCCACTGGCCTGACGCCGGCGGATTTCCTCGGTTCAAGAAGTACCTGCACAAGGCGAAGGGAAGAGCAGTCGGCGACCTGTGGACGGACATCACGGTCATCAACAGTCAGGCCGCCGAGCGAACCGGGTTTTCCACGCAGAAGCCAGAGGCACTGATCGAAAGAATTCTCCTCATGTCCACGGAACCGGGAGATTTGGTTCTCGACTGTTTCGCCGGATCAGGAACCACAGCCGCCGCTGCACACAAGTTGAATCGCCGGTGGATTACAAGCGAAATTCTTCCTGCAACGGCGGATTCGTTCATCTTGCCCCGTCTCAAAGCGGTCGTATCCGGTGAGGACACCGGTGGGATCTCCAAGTCTGCGGAATGGAGCGGTGGAGGCGGGTTCCGAACGGTGAAGGTGGGGCCTTCGATGTATGAGGACACGCCTTTCGGAGTCGTCCTGTCGGAGTGGGCCACGAACGGCAGGTTTGCCCGCGCGGTGGCTGGCCAATTGGGCTTCGAGTGGCAGGCAGATGATGCAGCACCGTTCTGCGGGGTGCGCGGCCGGATGCGGCTCGCGGTTCTCGACGGTGCTGTCGGTGAAGAGGAAGTCCGTCAGATCGTCGGCGCCCTCGACGACAAGCAGCGTGTCACGATCGTGGCGAAGTCCATCCTTCCCGGTGCCGAGACCGCGCTCGCCGAAGTCTCGAAAGGCTCCCGGATACGCAAGGCCCCCCGAGACCTCCTGACCTCAGGTGCCCGCCGAATGCGCCGACGCACCGGCACGGAAGGATCACCATTGTGAGCATCCCTTACGATCCCGGGCTCGTCGAGCAGGTCGCCTACAACCTCGATCTACGTGAGCCGAACCAAGCCGCCCTCGATGCTCTTGCACGCGCACTGGACACGGCCAATCCGGGCACGGAGATGATCGCGGATCTCGCCACCGGCGTCGGCAAGACGTACATCGCCGGCGGACTGCTCGACTACCTTTACGAGTCGGGAATCAGAAACGTCGTGATCGTCACACCGGGTTCGACGATTCAACGCAAGACCATCGACAACCTCACCCCGGGGCATCCGAAATACCTTCGTGGTCTGCAATGCCGACCGATGATCATCACTCTCGACACTGTCGAACGGGGGGAAGTCGGCGCGGCACTCGAGGACCCGGACATCTTCAAGGTGTTCGTGTTCACCGTGCAGTCGCTGCTACGCCCGAACAAAGAAGATCGCCGACGCGCCGACAAGCCCCACGAAACACTCGGCACCGCGGTCCGGTCGTATCTCGAGAACGCCGACGACCTGGTCGTCATTGCTGACGAGCACCACGTGTACTACTCAGGCTCGGCGAAGAAGTTCGAGGCCGCCATCACCGGCCTGAGACCACTCGCCACCGTCGGCCTGACCGCCACGCCCCACGAGAAGTCCCTTCCCCTGCGCGTCTACCGGTACCCGCTGTCCGAAGCGATCGCGGACGGATACCTCAAGATCCCCGTACTGGTGTCCCGCCAGGACGGAATCCACGACATCCGCACCCAGCTTGCAGACGGGCTCACGCTGCTCGACGCGAAGCGCGACGCGATGCGTGCGTACTGCCGGCAAGTCCGTGGACGCAAGTACGTCGAACCGGTGATGTTCCTCGTCGCAACCACCATCCAGGAAGCCACCGAGTACCGGGACCTGCTGATCGGCTCCGACATGCTCGGCGATCCGGACCAGGTCCTGCTGGTCACCTCAGATCAGCCTGATGCCACCCTCGACCAGCTCGACCGCCTGGAGGACCCGGAGTCCAAGATCCGCGCAGTCGTGTCGGTATCGATGCTAAAAGAGGGATGGGACGTGAAAAACATCTACGTCATCGCTTCCGTGCGGTCGATGGAATCGAATCTGCTCACCGAGCAGATCCTCGGCCGCGGCCTTCGGCTGCCCTTCGGACAGCGCACCGGCAACCCGATGCTCGATACGGTGGAAGTACTCTCCCACAGGTCTTTCGCCACCCTGCTCAAGCAAGCAAAGGCACTCATCGAAGAAACCCTGGGTGATCGGACCGGCGACGCCACCGTCGTAGCGAACCCGTCACCGGGGCAGCACGATCCAGGTGTCCCCCTCGGCGAGCAAGGCTCGTTGCCGTCGGACTTCACACCGCCCGAGTCCGGGGCTGTCGACATTCTGTTGCCCGGCTCGGCGGCATCCGACCCGGATCAATTCGGGTTGTTCGACGAGGACGAACTCGAGGTCGATGCAACCGAGCAGAGCCACCTGGGGCTGTCCGTGTCGACGATCGATGCGCGGGTAGCCACCGGCCAAGCGTCGAGTTCGGTGCTGACCCGGAAGCTCGAGCCGCGTTCTCCAGGCGGGGTAAAGATCCCCCTTTTCCTGCCGTCGGTCGTGACCCGGTGGGAGCGTGACCCGTTCTCTCTGAGCCAGATCAACCTCGCCAGTGTCGAGGCGCTGGGACGAACATTCGCCGAGGACAACGCTCCGACCCTGACTCGCAAGGCCATCGACGCCGAACGGGGAGCCGACGGCACAGCCCACGTGATCATTCGTGACGAGGTCGAGCAGATCGTCGCGACGCAGACCACCTTGCCGTTTGACACGATAGAAAGTGACCTGGTCGCACGGTTGATCCGCACCAACGCAGTGGAAGCCACGACGACAGAGATCAACGCCGCAGTCAAGATCGCGCAGGTCTTCCTCAAGGGCGCGGAGGTCGACGAGAAAACTCCGTGGCGCCCCGAGCACGGCCGGCTGGCTACGGCCCGCCTGACCGAGTGGATCGCGGCGAAGCAAACTTCATCACCGGCCCGGGAGGTGCGAGAGGTGAAACCGGTCAAATGGCCTGAGCCGTCCGGCCGGTACGAGACACGGCCACCGGCGGATCGGCAGGTGGTTACCGGGTCCAAAGACTTCGCGAAAGGCTACCCCTACTCGGGTTGGACGAAGTCGGTGTATGAGATCAACAGCTTTGACGCGTATTCGACCGAGTTCACGCTGGCATCGCTGTTCGAGCAGCCGGGGAGCGTTCGCGCGTGGGTGCGGATCGACGAGACAGTCCCACTGCGCATCACCTACCTTGCCGGCGCAGTCCAACGTCAGTACGAACCAGACTTCATCGTCATCGATGACGAGGGCGTGCATTGGATCGTGGAGGGCAAACGAGACAGTGAGATGACCTCACCCACGGTGATTGCGAAACGGGACGCCGCTGCTGCCTGGGTCAAGACGGTCAATGCCAGCGACGATGTTCCGGAACAGTGGGCGTACGTGCTGGCTTCGGAATCGGTCTGCGCCGCCGCGAACTCGTGGCAGGCAGTGAAATCGGGAGGCCAGGTGTTCAGGTAACTGACCCTGCTCAAGACCGTGGGTAGCGGACTGTAGAGAGTCTGAATCGCCCCGAGTTCGGTGGAGGCTCAGCTATCTGGTTCCGGCCTCAGCGCGGACCGGTATCTCACCGTAGTCGTCCGCGGTGTGATTCGCCCAGTGGGTCGCCTCGTACTCGGCAGGTGGAAC
>NZ_JBAQXC010000365.1:0-6885 GCF_049299235.1 Rhodococcus sp. (in: high G+C Gram-positive bacteria)
CTCTGGCGGCTCGGGTGGAGTCGCAGGTGGGTTCGGGTTCTCGTGCGGCGTTGGTGCCGCAGGTGCGTCCGGATCGGGTTCCGTTGTCGTTGGCGCAGACTCGGATGTGGTTCCTGAACCGCTTCGATCCGGAATCGGCAGCCAACAACGTGCCGCTCGCCGTGCGCCTGGTCGGACGGCTCGACACGGAGGCGCTGGACCGCGCACTCCGTGACGTGGTGGCGCGTCACGAGGTACTGCGCACTGTTTATCCCGACATCGACGGTGTGGGATACCAACTCGTCCTGTCGCCGTCCGACGCCGACGTCACGATGCCGATCGTCGAGATCGGAATCGACGAGATCGAAGGCACCGTCGGCGAATTCGCGCTGCGTGGGTTCGATGTTGCCGAGCGTCCGCCGCTGCGTGCGACCCTGCTGCGCGTCTCGGAAACCGACCACGTCCTCGTCGTGGTCCTGCATCACATCGCCTCCGACGGCTTCTCGATGGGACCGCTCGTCCGCGACGTCGTCACGGCATACGCGGCCCGGGCGACCGGCGACGCGCCGGCGTGGACGCCACTGGCTGTCCAGTACGCGGATTACGCACTGTGGCAGCACGCAGTCCTGGGCTCCGAGCATGATCGGGATTCAGTTGTTGCACAGCAGCTGTCGTACTGGCGGGAACGGCTCGCCGGTCTCCCGGAGCAGCTCGACCTGCCTGCGGATCGCCCGCGCCCGGCCGTCGCGTCTAACCGCGGCGCCGAGTACAGGTTCTCCTGGACCCCGGACCAGCATCGGAAGATCGCTGCACTCGCTGCGGAGCAGGGCGTCACACCGTTCATGATCGTGCACGCGGCCTTGGCGGTCCTGCTCGCCCGCCTGTCGGGCACCTCCGATATCGCAGTCGGCGCGCCGATCGCCGGTCGCGGCGACGCCGCACTCGACGATCTCGTCGGTATGTTCGTCAACACCCTGGTGCTGCGCACCGACGTCGATGCGGATGCGTCGTTCGCCGAACTCCTGACGAAGGTCAAGGAAACCGATCTCGGTGCGTTCGGCAACGCGGACGTACCGTTCGAGCGTCTCGTCGAGGTCCTCGACCCGGCTCGCTCGCAGGGCCGCCACCCGCTCTTCCAGGTCGCTCTGTTCTTCCAGAACCTCGCCCCGTCGTCCTTCGCTCTCGGCGATCTCACGATCGAGGATGTGCCGGTCGACGCGGTGATCGCGAAGTTCGATCTGCAGGTCACGGTCGTCGACGGTGTCGACGGTGGATCCGACGTGACGATCACCTATGCGGTCGATCTGTTCGACGAGACGACCATCGCGGCCTTCGCACACCGCTTCCTGCGGGTGCTCGGGGCGGCCACTGCGGCGCCCGAACTGCTGGTCGGGGAACTGCCGTTGCTCGCCGACTCCGAGTTTTCCGATCTGATCGTCGACCGCAACCGCACCGCTCATCCGATCGAGGGCGCCCTGCTGCTCGACGGGTTCGACGCGCAGGTCGCCGCGACTCCCGACGCCGTCGCGCTCGTGTTCGAAGGCCGGGAACTGACGTACGCGCAGTTCGACGCCCGGGTCGACGCCGTCGCCCGACGCCTGAGCGCACTCGGTGTCGGACCGGAATCGCGTGTCGCACTGGCGATGCGCCGATCGCTCGAACTCGTCATCGGCATGTACGCCGTGCTGCGCGCCGGTGGTGCCTACGTTCCCGTCGACCCGGACCACCCGGCGGACCGTGTCGCCTACATCCTCGACGCGGCCGACCCGGTCGTCGTGTTGTCCACGCGCCGAGACGATTTCCCGGTTCCGGGGGAGAGGTCTGTCCTCTTCCTGGACGACCCGGCCGCCATGCTGTCCGACGGCGCTGAATGGACCCCGCCGACGGTGCGGCCCGACAACACCGCGTACGTCATCTTCACGTCAGGATCCACCGGCAAGCCGAAGGGTGTGGCCGTTCCGCACGGTGCCATCGCGAACCAGATGGCCTGGATGGAACACGAGTACGCGTTCACGTCCTCGGATGTGTACCTGCAGAAGACCGCGACCACGTTCGACGTGTCGCTGTGGGGCTTCTTCCTTCCGCTGAGGGCCGGTGCGACGCTGGTCGTCGCGACTCCCGACGGTCACCGCGATCCGGTGTACCTCGCGCAGACCATCCGCGAGCGCGGCGTGACGCTCACCGACTTCGTGCCGTCGATGCTGTCGGTGTTCGTCTCGTCCGTCGACGCCGGTGATCTGACGACCCTGCGCGACGTGTTCGTCATCGGTGAAGCACTGCCCGCCGCGACCGCCAAGGCCTTCGCGGAGATCAGCGGGGCCGGGCTGCACAACCTGTACGGCCCCACCGAGGCGGCCGTGTCCATCACATACCGTCGCGCCGAGGCCGGCGACACCGCATCGGTACCGATCGGCCTGCCGCAGTGGAACTCCCAGGTCTACGTGCTGGATTCGCGACTGCATCCGGTTCCCCAGGGTGTCCCGGGTGAGCTGTATCTCGCGGGCGATCAGCTCGCCCGCGGCTACCATGGTCGCGTCGACCTGACCTCCGACCGGTTCGTCGCCGACCCGTTCACCGCGGGCCGCCGCATGTACCGCACCGGCGACCTCGTGTTCTGGACCCCGCGTGGCGAGCTCGACTACCTCGGCCGCACCGACTTCCAGGTCAAGTTCCGCGGTCAGCGCATCGAGCTCGGCGAGATCGAGACGGTTCTCCTCGACCACGACGCGGTGATCTCCGCGGCCGTGCTGGTCGTCGCGACCCCGACCGGCGACCAGCTCGTCGCGTACCTCGTGCCGGCGCCCGGCGCCGAGGTCTCGGTCGACGAACTGCGAGCCCACGCCGCGGAAAGCCTGCCCGCGTACATGCTTCCGGGTTCCTTCATGGTGCTCGACGCGTTCCCGCTCAACGCTTCCGGCAAGCTCGACCGCAAGGCGCTGCCGACGCCGATCTTCGAAACCCGGACGTTCCGGGCGCCGACCACGGCCGTGGAGGAGATCGTCGCCGGCGTCTTCGGCGAGATCCTCGGCATCGAACGCGTCGGTGCCGACGACGACTTCTTCGAACTCGGCGGCAACTCCCTCAATGCAACGCAGGCCATCGCGCGCCTCGGTGCGGCTCTCACGACGAGAGTTCCGGTGCGCGACCTGTTCGAATCGTCGACCGTCACCGAACTCGCGGCCCGCCTCGAATCCCACGTCGGGTCCGGCCGCGCCGAACTCGAGCCGCAGGCACGCCCGGAAAGCATCCCGCTGTCGCTGGCGCAGTCCCGCATGTGGTTCCTCAACCGCTTCGACACCGGGTCGGCCGCCTACAACATTCCGTCCGCGATCCGCCTGACCGGTGCCCTCGACACGTCCGCGCTCGAACAGGCGATCAACGATGTGATCGCCCGGCACGAAGTGCTGCGCACCGTCTACCCCGAGGTCGACGGAACCGGCGAGCAGGTCGTACTCGCCCCCGAGCAGGCGCGGATCACGCTCGCCGCCGAAACTGTCGCCGAGGACGACCTCCTCGCTCGGGTCGAGTCCGTCGTCGGTACCGGCTTCGATGTGACCGAAGCGGTTCCGGTCCGCGTTGCGCTGCTGCGTGTGTCCGAGACCGAGCATGTGCTCGTCGTCGTGGTGCACCACATCAGCACCGACGGATTCTCGATGGTTCCGCTCACCCGGGATGTGATGATCGCGTACGGCGCCCGCGCCGTGGAACAGGCGCCGGCCTGGGCACCGCTGCCCGTCCAGTACGCGGACTACGCGCTGTGGCAGCGCCGGGTGCTCGGTGACGAGACCGATCCACAGAGCATCGTGTCGCAACAGGTCGAGTACTGGACGCAGGCACTGTCCGGTATCCCGGACCAGCTCGATCTGCCCACGGACCGACCGCGCCCGTCCACGGCGTCGAACCGTGGTGCGACGTTCACCCGCACGGTCGACGCGGGACTGCAGGACGCGCTCGGCCGGGTGGCACGCGCGAACAACGCCACCCTGTTCATGGTTGTGCACGCGGCACTGTCGGCGCTGCTCGCCCGGCTGTCCGGCACGTCCGACATCGCGGTCGGCACACCGGTCGCGGGCCGTGGCGAGCGCGCCCTCGACGACCTCGTCGGCATGTTCGTCAACACCCTGGTCCTGCGCACACAGGTCGACGGCAACGCGACGTTCACGGAACTGCTCGAGCAGACCCGCCGCGCCGACGTTGCCGCGTTCGGCCACGCCGACGTGCCGTTCGAGCGGCTCGTGGAGATCCTCGACCCGGAACGGTCGACGGCACGCCACCCGCTGTTCCAGGTGATGCTGACGTTCCAGAACCTCGGGCACACACGCTTCGAACTGCCCGGGCTGACGCTGTCGGGCGTCGAATTCGACGACCACAACGCCAAGTTCGACATCCAGGTCACCGTGGTCGAGAAGTTCGACGACCAGGGTGCGCCCGCCGGTATCGACATCGGCTGGACCTACGCCACCGATCTGTTCGACATCGCGACCGTCGAGTCCTTCGCGGAGCGTTTCGAGCGCATCCTGCGCGCAGCCTCCGGCGAGAACATCACCGCTGTCGGTGACATCGAGATGTTGTCGGACACCGAGCGGGCTCTGGTCGTGGAGTCGTGGGCGGGTGAATCCGGTGTCGCGGCCGACGTGTCGATCGTGGACCTGTTCGGCCGCCGGGTCGTGGAGGACCCGTCGGCGATCGCGATCGTCGACGGTGATGTGCGGTTGTCGTACGGCGAGGTCGCATCGCGGTCGCGTCGTCTGGCGCGTCGCCTGATCTCCGAGGGCGTCGGTCCCGAGTCGCTCGTCGCGGTCGTGTTGCCGCGGTCGGCGGATCTCGTGGTGGCGTTGCTCGCAGTCCTCGAGGCCGGTGGTGGTTACGTGCCGGTCGATCCGTCCGCTCCGGCGGAGCGGATCGCGGTCGTGCTCGAGGACTCGGCTCCGACCTCGGTACTGTCGTGGTCCGGACGTGAAGCCGAGCTGCCCGCCGCGGCGCCGGTGATCGACGTCGACACCGTCGACGTGTCCGAGTACTCGGATGCCGCGGTGACCGATGCCGAGCGGATCGCGGTGCTGCGTCCGGACAACACGGCGTATGTGATCTTCACGTCGGGTTCGACGGGCCGGCCGAAGGGTGTGGCGGTCCCGCACGCGAATGTGGCGCGCCTGCTGGCGAACACGGAGTCGGTGTTCGGTTTCGACTCGTCGGATGTGTGGACCCTGTTCCACTCGTACGCATTCGACTTCTCGGTGTGGGAGCTGTGGGGTCCGCTGCTGTACGGCGGCACGTTGGTCGTCGTGGACTACTTCACGTCGCGGTCGCCGGAGCAGTTCCGGAAGCTGCTGGCCGACGAGAACGTCACAGTGCTGAACCAGACGCCGTCGGCGTTCTACCAGTTGCTCGAGGCCGATCGTGACGCCGACGAGACCGGTACTGCGGGTGAGTTGTCTCTCCGATACGTGATCTTCGGTGGTGAGGCGCTGGAGTTGCGGCGTCTGGTGCCGTGGTTCGAGCGGCACGGTGATACGGCGCCGCAACTGGTGAACATGTACGGCATCACCGAGACGACGGTGCACGTATCGCATCGGATCATCGACGAGGCGACCGCGCGTGCTGCTGCGGGATCACTTGTCGGTGGCGCGATTTCAGGATTGCGAGTGTATGTCCTGGATGGGCGTCTGCGTCCGGTGCCGGTCGGTGTCGCGGGCGAGATGTACGTGGCCGGTGGTCAGGTTGCGCGCGGTTACGTGTCGCGTCCGGACCTGACGGCGGCGCGGTTCGTGGCGAATCCGTTCACTGCGGGCGGTGCCACGGAGGGGTCGGTGCTGTACCGCTCCGGTGACGTTGCGCGGTGGACGGCCGACGGCGAGCTCGAGTTCGTCGGCCGCGCCGACGATCAGGTGAAGATCCGTGGTTTCCGCATCGAGCTCGGTGAGATCGAGGCCGCGGTGCTCGCGCAGCCGGGCGTCGGACAGGCCGTGGTGGTGGTGCGCGAGGACGGACCGGGCGATGCGCGACTGGTGTCCTATGTCGTGCCGGTGGCAGGTTCGGCGGTCGATGTCGAAGCAATGCGCGAGGGCGTCGGAACGCTGGTGCCGGAGTACATGGTGCCGTCGGCATTCGTGGTACTCGACTCCATCCCGTTGACGGTGAACGGAAAGCTGGACAAGCGCGCGTTGCCTGCGCCGGCATTCGTCAGCAGCAGTGAATTCCGTGCCCCGCGTACCGAAACCGAAGAGGCCATCGCCGCGCTGTTCGCCGAGGTGCTCGGTGTCGAGTCGGTGGGTGTGGACGATTCGTTCTTCGCGCTGGGCGGCGACAGCATCATGTCGATCCAGCTGGTGTCGCGTGCAAAGACCCGCGGTGTGCTGTTCTCGCCGCGAGATGTGTTCGAGGCCAAGACCGTTGCCGGTCTGGCCGAGGTCGCCGACGTCACCGGTGACGGCGGCCCGCAGGTTCTCGAGGAACTGCCCGGTGGCGGAGTCGGCACGATGCCGATGTCGCCGGTCGAGGCGTTCACCCGGGCCCGTGGTGGCGATTGGGATCGGTTCGTCCAGACGGTGACGTTGTCGTTGCCGGTGGGGATCGATCGGTCCGGGATCGTGACGACGGTCGGTGCGGTGGTCGAGCATCACGATGCCTTGCGCGCCAAGTGGATCGGCGAGGACGGCATCGGTCTCGAGGTCGTCGAGAACGTCGACGTGGATGCGTGGGTGCATCGTGTCGAGGTCCCGGCCGATGCGGACGATGCAGCGGTCACGACGATCGCCTCGGGTGAATACGATGCTGCTCTGGGTCGGTTGGATCCGGGTGCGGGTGTGATGGTGCAGTTCGTGTGGTTCGATTTCGGGTCGGATCGTGCGGGTGCGTTGTTGGTGGTGTTGCATCATCTGGTTGTCGATGGTGTGTCGTGGCGGA
>NZ_JBAQXC010000366.1:0-23885 GCF_049299235.1 Rhodococcus sp. (in: high G+C Gram-positive bacteria)
CACCGTCGAAGAGTTCCGCGCACGACCCCGAACCACCGACTTTCACGCCGTCGAGGTCGGAACCCGCGACGCCTACACCTTCCGCAGCACAGCGCAATCACAACGCGGCCTGTGCGACCTCGTCTACACGAGCACGGAAGGAACCGTCCTCGCTCGCGCCAGCACCAAAGGGTCCGAACTCGTCCACGAAGACGGGATACGAGAAGACCCCTGCATCGTCGTCCTGCGGGCTGCCATCTCACTCGACCCACACATCCCCGAATGACGAGGTAGAACACTTCATGAGCACCCCCCGGACACTGTTCACCCAACTCGCCCAGGAAGCCGAAGCGGGCCGTCTCTTCCTCCAACCCGACGCCGCCGCAACCTGCGCACAGGCATGCACAAACTTCATCGAGGCCCTGAACACCTTGCTGGATCAGGCCGATCGGCTGTGCTGTAAAGAGGCCTTCGGACATCTCCCCTCCGCCCAGGCGCTCGGCCAAAAATTCGACGACAAGGCCACCGGACCCGGCGGCCTCGCCGAAGTCCTCCAACAACACATCGAGGTCGTCACCCGCATGAAAGCCCTGTTCGAGGCTGCGGGCAAGGCATACGTCGAACAAGAGGACGAGAACGTCCGCGCATTCGCCGCCATCGAAGTCGGCGGCAACTGATGGGTTTCCCGTCGTTCACGGAAGTCCTGACAGGTCTCTCGATGCAAGCGACGATGCGGGGTGCCCAGGCGATGCCCGGCGTCGCCGCGACAATCGATTCGACCAGTGGCTTCTCGCGCGCTGCCGTCGAAGTGTTCGATGCGGTTTCCGGTACCGACGTGGTCGGATGGGGCGAGGACTACGCTGCCCGCGCCCGAGGTGGTGCCGGACGTGCGGAACTCGAATCCGCCTATGGCATCGCTGCGAGCGGCTTCACCGGTGGTTTCGAGCCCCCGTCGGTATCGGTGATGGATTACTTCGAGAATATGTCTCACGCCGAGATCGTCGAGTTCGTCGAGGCGATGACGCCGGCGCGGATGCGGGAGAGCGTCGACGGTTGGAGTCGTGCACAGGTTTTTCTCGGCGAGAATCTCGACGTGTTCCGAGAGTCCATCGCGACGGTCTTCGCGGAGCACTGGACGGGAACGACTGCGAGTGCCGCGGGCCGCGGTGTCGCCGACTACTCGACGAGCCTGACGCAACTCACCAATGCACTCTCGTTGGTCACGAACAGTCTGGACTACGCGAGCGTGGGAATCGAACAGGTCAAGCAGCGGCTGCCGGCGCCACCGGAGTTCACATGGGTAGACGGTCTTCGTACCGCGATGTCTGTGATCTCGCCCCCGAAGATCAGCCTCGAGGTGCACCGACTCCTGCATGAGGAAGAAGAAGCGAAGGCTGCCGCCGTTCGGATCATGAAGGAGGACTACGAGCCGACGGTCACGACGTCGGATTCACGCGTTCCGGTGCTACCACCCGCATTCGACCCGACAGTTGCCGGCAATGCCGATTCGACTGGGTATCCGGGCGCAGGTGGTGGAACCGGAACGCTGGGAGCCGGTAGCGGAAACCGTGGCGCTTCGGACGGGTCCACGGGGTCCTCCGAAACCTACGGAAGCGGCGGCGGTAGGCCGTGGGGTACCGAAGATCCCGCTGGTTCGACGGCGGGGCCGGGCGGAACACCAGGTCTCGGGGAGTACGGGGCTTCCGCAGAACAGAATTCACGATCATCGGGGGACGGCTCACCCGGCAGTGCGCGCACAGCGGCAGCATCCGTCGATCCCGCGAGTGCTCTGCCCGCCTCTACATCCGGCGGGTCGGGAAACTCAACGCCCGGATCCGGCGGCAGTGTCGGCGGCGGGCCGTCAGGCGGAGCATCATCAGGTGGCGGATCGTCGGGGCCTGGCTCACCCGGCGCAACTCCACCCGGATTCGCACCCGGTACGGCAGCTGCGGCACCGGCGTCGGGTGCCGCATCGGGGGCGGCGCGCGGCACCGGCCGCATGGCTCCGATGCCGATGGGCATGATGCCGCCCGGCGCCCGCGCCGGCGACGATGAGAAGCGCTCGGTGCCCGGCTACCTGGTCACCGAGGAGCACGGCAACGAACTGATCGGCACCATGCCTGCCACCACTCCTCCGGTGCTCGGCGCATGAACCCGACATGGCGACTGACGCAACCCGAATTCACGGCGGTCTGGTGCCTGTTCGGCCGTGATCGCCCACCATTCCCGTTCCAATTCCGTAGTACCGACAGCACTGTCGACGAGGCTTCCGAATCCCGGGCGAGTGCGGCGACGCGAATGCGCCAGATCCTCGACGAGGACCTGTACGCGACGTTTGCGACGCTCGTGGATCCGTCGATACGCATCGAAGCCCTCGGCTTGGACCGGTTGAACACGGTGTTCGAAACCCCGGTGCGCATCCACTCGGCGATGCGCGGCGGCCGTGCCGCCCTCGTTTCCGAAAGCACCGGACCGGATGGTTTTGTCCTCGACGTAGCTCTCGTGCCGTCGGGTTCCGCCGCGCGCCGGGTGGTCGAACTGCTTCCACCTGCCGCTCGGGGCAGGCGCCCGGCTCTGGAACTTCCCGGCCACGAGCCGGACACCGGCGGATTGCTGCGTGACAGCCGGTTCCGTTCCGGCCGTGAGGTCGCCGCCGCGTTCCTCGATCGGCCCCGGGACTCCGCAGGTGAAATGGCAGTGACACCGGGCAGTGCGGTCGATGCGCGTGGTGGGGTCGGAGCAGTTCGTTTCGGATGGGCGGATTTCGTCGGTGACGGTCGCTATCTGATGCGACGGGGGGATCGCGCCGAGGCGGTGCCGGCCGGGCCGCGCGACGTCGAACAGGAGATTCTCCGTGCGCTGGAGCGGGCCGAACGCGCCCGTTCGGCCCGCCTCGAAGCATTTTGATGGGCACATTCCACGTCGGCGTAGGGGCCGCGGTGAAACTCGAGTAACGTTCTCCGTGAGCTGAGCGAGGAAGGAAGCCGTGACGTCGACGGGGAACATGGTGGGGTTGTTCGCCGGGATCGGTGGACTCGAGCTGGGCTTGGGAAGCCACGGCTGGAAGACCGAACTGCTCTGCGAGATCGACGCCGGCGCCCAGGCCGTGTTGCGCACCCGTTTCGCGGATGTGCCGCTGCATTCCGACGTTACGCGACTGCGGTCGCTGCCCCAGCGCACCGAACTGGTCGCCGCGGGCTTCCCGTGCCAGGACCTGTCACAAGCTGGTCGGACCGCCGGCATCACCGGCTCCCGGTCCAGCCTCGTCGACGAGGTGTTCAGGCTGGTCAAGCGCAAGCAGGGACCACGGTGGCTGGTGATCGAAAACGTACCGTTCATGCTGCAGCTCGCTCGCGGATCGGCGATGCGGCACATCACCGACGCGCTGGAGGACCTCGGATACGCGTGGGCCTATCGTGTGGTCGATGCGCGGGCGTTCGGATTGCCGCAGCGCCGACAGCGGGTCCTGATGGTGGCCTCGCGCATCGAGGACCCGCGCGCGGTGCTGTTCGGTGAGGACGCCGGCGCCCCTGCCGAGGGTGATCCGGCCGCGTTGCCGTGCGGCTTCTACTGGACCGAGGGCGTTCGCGGTCTGGGATGGGCGGTCAACGCGGTCCCGACGCTCAAGGGAGGGTCGACTGTCGGTATCGCCAGCCCGCCGGCGGTGCGCCTGCCGTCGGGTGAGATCGTCACGCCGGGCCTTGTCGATGCGGAACGCCTGCAGGGTTTCGATCCGGACTGGACGGCACCGGCCACCGAGGCTCCTGGTGTTCGGACGGGACATCGGTGGCGCCTCGTCGGGAACGCGGTGAGTGTGCGGATGGCGACGTGGCTGGGGTATCGACTGTCGAATCCGATCGACTACACGTTCGATCACCAGACGCCGCTGCGTCCCGACGATCCGTGGCCGAGTGCTGCGTGGGGTGCGAACCGACAGTCGTTCCGGGTGCACGAATCGCACTGGCCGGTGCAGGAGCGGTACGAGGATCTCGGCGGATTCCTCGAGGATTCCCGGCTGCTGTCGGCGCGGGCGACAGCCGGCTTTCTGAGACGGGCACGCGCGGGAAATCTGCGTTTCGTTCCGGGTTTCCTCGACGACGTGGAAAGCCACCTCGACCGGATGGGTGGATTCCCCGAGGCAGCAGCCTGACGGGTCCGGATGATGTCCCCGCCCGAACGCCCCGTCACCGATCCTCTGACGAGTGCCCGAATGAGCAGGCAGCGTCGCCGTGACACCGCGCCCGAGGTCGCGTTGCGTCGGGAACTGCATCGCCGTGGCGTGCGCTTCTTCGTCGATCGTGCTCCCCTGCCGGGCCTGCGGCGTCGAGCGGACCTGGTCTTTCCCCGCCACAGAGTCGCGGTGTACGTGGACGGGTGCTTCTGGCATCGCTGCCCCGTGCACGCCACCGACCCGAAGAACAACGCCGAATGGTGGTCGGCCAAATTGGCGGGAAATACCGCCCGTGACCGGGACACGGATGCGCGACTGGAGGAGGCGGGTTGGATCGTCGTGCGGGTCTGGGAGCACGAGGATCCAGCGGACGCGGCCGATCGGGTGCAGAACGCACTGACGCCGCCGTCCTGAGAGGACGGCGGCGTCGGCATCAAGGTGATCAGTAGGTTTGCTGTGCTCCGCGGCCGGCATTGCGGTGGCGGCTGGCGGGCTCGAATCGGTCGGTCCATTCGGTTCCGTCGTGCCAGCGCACGAATTCCGGGTGCCCGGAGTCGCTGTACCAGCCCGCGGTACGCGTCGGCTCCGCGGGATCGGGGGTCGCACCAGCGTGGGCAGTCGACGTCGTGGCCCCGGTTCGCGTCTTCGATCCGAAAACACGCGGGACTAGCATGATCAGGGCAGTCAACACGCCGAGAAATGCGACCAGTCCGACAAAAACCCACAGGAAGCTCACACCGCCATAGTTACATACAGTCTGTATGTAAGTACAGCGTCGATACCGAACAGTGATCTTCACAGCCTCGTCAGCGCGACTGCCCACGCAGCGCGGCATAGCGCGCGCGATGCTCGTCGACGGAACCGAACTCGTACTCGATAGCCGTCAAACGTTTGAAATAGTGCCCGACCGCCAGCTCCTCGGTCATTCCCATGCCGCCGTGCACTTGGACCGCGGTCTGTCCGAGAAACCGCGCCGCCCGACTCACGGTGACTTTAGCTGCCGACACCGATCGCGCACGCACCGCCGGTCCGGAATCCAGGTTGAGAATTGCCAGGTAGACCGCGGCAATGGACTGTTCGAGCTCGATGTACATATCGACCATTCGGTGTTGAAGAACCTGGAAGGTACCGATCGGCTGCCCGAACTGCCGCCGCTGCTTCGCGTATTCGACAGTGTCGGCCAGCACCTTCTGCATCAGGCCGACGGCCTCGGCGCATACCGCCGCGGTCGCTTCATCGAGCGCCCGGTCGATCGAGTCCCACGCGTTGCCCTCGGCACCGAGGAGTGCGTCGGCAGGCACCCGCAGACCGGTGAACACCACATCGGCGGCACGACGATCGTCCACGGTCCGATAGCCGTGCACGCTGATGCCCACCGGCGGATTCTCGGCATCACAGTCGACGAGGAACAACGAAATTCCGTCGGTGGCGCGCCGATCCCCCGATGTTCGGGCCGTCACGAGCAGCTTCCGCGCCCAGGGCGCGCTGCCAATCACGATCTTCTCGCCGTCGAGCACCCACGTGTCGCCGTCGCGTCGTGCCGTCGTAGTCACGTCGTGCAGCACGTTCCCGGAACTCGGTTCTGTCCCGGCGAATGCGACGACGACATCGCCCGCGACAATGTCCGTGAGAACCGCTTCGGCGGGTGCGCCACCGGCCCGGGCAAGCAGTCCGGCCCCGAGAACAACCGTGTCGACATACGGTTCGACGACGAGTGCGTAACCGAGCTGTTCGGCGATGATCATCGTCTCGACGGCGCCGCCGCCGAGACCACCGAACTTCTCGGGCACGGTAGCCCCGAGGATGCCGAGCTCCTCGGCGAATGCCCGCCAGATGTGCGGCTGGTTCCCTGCGCCGACCGTCGAGGCCCTTCTGCTTTCGGCAAGGTCATAGCGTGATGCGAGGAACTTCGCGATCGAGTCACGGAGAAGTTCCTGTTCCTTGGTCAGACTGAAGTCCATCAGAGCCCCAATGCTGCTTTCGCCAGAATGTTCCGCTGAATCTCGTTGCTGCCTGCGTAAATCGAACCGGCACGGTCGTTGAGATAGCGCAGCGGCGCGACCGCCTGCCATTCGGCACCGCTGAGGTAGCCGTCGGCGGGTGGAATGAAATCCACGACCGGACCACCGGGTTTCGCTCGATGCGGCTGGTAGGCGCGCCCGCGTGGACCAGCAGCCTCGAGCGTCAACTCCGTGAGCGTCTGGCTCAGTTCCGTAGAGAGCACCTTGAGCATCGACGCCGCCGGCCCCGGGTCGCCACCGGACGACATCGTGAACATCGTCCGGTATTCGAGGATCTCGAGAACTTCCGTGCGAATGCGTGCGTCGGCAAGCTTCGCCGCGAACAACGGGTCGTCGATCAGCGCGACACCGCCGGGTCCGGGCTGTTCGGCCGCAACCTCGGCGAGCCGCTCGGCCATCACCTGCAGCGCCGGGGCTGCTGCGTCGCCGCCGCGTTCGAAGACGAGCAGGTACTTCGCGACCGTCCAGCCCTCGTCGATCGTGCCGAGGATGTTGCTCTTCGGCACCCGGACCCCGTCGAAGAACACCTGGTTCTGCACCTCCTCACCCGAGGTCATCACCAACGGGCGGATCTCGATACCGGGCGAGTCCATGTCGATCAACACGAACGTGATGCCCTGCTGCTTCCGGCCGGTCCTCGATGTACGCACCAGCGCGAACATCCAGTTCGCCTCGGTGGCGTGCGTCGTCCAGATCTTGCTGCCGGTCACGATCAGGTGGTCTCCGTCGTCGACCGCGGCCGTCGACAGCGACGCCAGGTCGGAACCGGCCTCCGGCTCCGAATAGCCCTGACAGAAGAAGACCTCGCCGGTGAGGATCCCGGGGAGGAAGAAATCCTTTTGCTCCTGGGTACCGAAGGCGACGATCGCGTGCGCGACCATCCGAATACCCATCGGCGAAAGCGCGGGCGCCCCGGCGAGAATCGACTCGCGGCTGAAGATGTAGTGCTGCGTGAGGTTCCAGCCGCAACCTCCGTGCTCGACGGGCCAGGCGGGTGCCGCCCATCCCCGCTCGTGCAGGATGCGCTGCCACTGCATGCTGGCCTTGTGGTCCGGATACACGCTCGTCGCGGACCTCCCGGCCTCGCGCAGCGAGGGCGTCAGCTTCGCTTCGAGAAATGCGCGTACTTCATCCCGGAATGCCACATCCGCTTCCGACCACGAAAGATCCATCGCTACCCCCGGTTCCAACCACTCGGTTCCATACAACATCCGACGAGAATTGCCGTTAACTTATTGCTGTGGCGGAATCTACCGAGATCACGCGGACCGCGTCAACAGATCGTGAAAGCTCGCCCGAAAGGGCCGGAGGAATCCGCCGCAGACCCCCGCGGAGCAGACCCGTACAGATACGAGAAGACCCCGCATCGAAATCGATGCGGGGTCTCGCTGTGCGCCCGAAGGGATTCGAACCCCTAACCTTCTGATCCGTAGTCAGATGCTCTATCCGTTGAGCTACGGGCGCATACTTGTATTCATTTGTTCCGCCGGTGAACCATACACCAACGTGGCGGAGGCGAGAGGATTTGAACCTCCGGTCCCCTGTAAGGGGGACAACTCATTAGCAGTGAGTCCCATTCGGCCGCTCTGGCACGCCTCCTCGGGGGGTTTCGATTCTCTCGAACCGCCGGACCGAAACATTACACATGCATCGCCAGAAATTGCAAAACGCCTGGTCAACGCAGGTGTGCGTCGAACCAGTCGAAGATTCTTCGACGAGCATCGACGATCGCCGCTTCCTGCGGATCCGACTCCGGATCGACCGTCGCGTGCTCGACCGGGGGCTCGTCCGGGCGATGCGCCAGCCCCGGATACCCGACCACGAGCGTCGGTGCATCCGCCCCCGCCGCGACCTCCCGCAGCCGATCGACCTCGGACGGCGGCGTACCCGTGTCGTCCTCGCCGTACAATCCGAGCCACGGCGCCTGCAACGCGCCGACGATCGACACCAATGCCGGCGCATCCGGGTGCACCGGAGTCGAGATGCCGCGCGCGGCGACACTCACCACCGCGCCGACCCGGCGCTGCGTGGCGACGACGAGAGCAGCGACTCCGGCGTCGTCGAACCCGACAACCCCGACCGTGTCGACGGACACGCCCCGGCCGGTGATCCACTCGAAAGAGGCGTCTGTGTCGGCGAACAAGTCATCGCCGAACACCTCGACGTCGGAATCCACCGGCTCGCGGTGAAACAGATGCGGTGCGACGACGAGCCAGCGTTCCCCGGCCAGTGCGTCCATGAACTGCAGCAATGCCGGCGCGAACACCCGTGACTCGTGCAGAACCACAATCGCGCCGCGCATCGCTCCGTCCGGCCGTACGACCGTCAACGGAACCTGCCCCGCATCCCCCGCCAGCGGAGCCGATTCGGTGCTGATCGCCTGCATGCTGTCCACGATCGCACGACCACCGCGCGTGCGCACGCGATCGCCGGGCGCATAATCGCGTGGTGACTCCACGCATCCGTCCCGACCTCGCCTCGATTCCCGCCTACGTGCCCGGACGGAGCTTTCCCGGGGCATTCAAGCTCGCCAGCAACGAGACCACCGCCGGTCCGCTGCCGAGCGTGCGGGAGGCCATCGCCGAGGCGACGACGACACTCAACCGGTATCCGGACAACACGGCCGCCGCGCTGATCGGCGCGCTGTCCGAACGACTCGGCGTCGGACCCGAGCGCATCGCGGTCGGATGCGGATCGGTGAGCCTGTGCCAGGAACTCGTACAGATCACCTGCAACGCCGGCGACGAAGTCGTCTATTCATGGCGATCCTTCGAGGCGTATCCGGTCGTAGCGGCGGTAGCGGGCGCGACGGCCGTGCCGGTGCCCAACACTGCCGACCACGGTCACGACCTGCCCGCGATGCTCGCCGCGATCACCGACCGCACCCGCCTCGTCTTCGTGTGCAACCCGAACAATCCGACCGGATCGCTGCTGGGCCGCGACGAACTCGAGTGGTTCCTCGACGCGGTACCGCCACACGTCGTCGTCGCACTCGACGAGGCGTACTTCGAATACGTGCGCCCCGCCCCCGGCGAGGATCTTCCCGATGGGCTGGCCCTCACACAGGGGCGGCCCAATGCCGTCGTGCTCCGCACCTTCTCGAAGGCCTACGGTCTGGCCGGACTGCGCGTCGGATATGCCGTCGCCGATCCCGAGATCATCGCCGCGCTCGGCAAGGTCCACACGCCGTTCACGGTGAACTCGCTCGCCCAGCGCGCGGCGATCGCGTCGCTCGCGGCTGCTGGGGAACTCCTCGACCGCACCGAGCAGGTCGTCGCCGAACGTGCCCGGATGTTCCAGGCACTGACCGCCGCCGGATACCCCGTTCCCGCGAGTGCCGCCAACTTCCTGTGGCTGCCCCTCGGCGAGCACACTCCGGAATTCTCCGAGGCCAGCGCCGAAGCCGGTGTCGTGATCCGGCACTACGGCACCGACGGCGCACGGGTGACGGTCGGCGACCCGCACGAGAACGACACGTTTCTCGCGTTCGCGACCGGGCCGGGGCGCGCCTACACGGATCTCGACTGACTTCGCCGCGAACGAGACGCAACCGTTACCTGCGGGTAGTGGAGGCGTGACCCACTGTTGGCACACTCGCCCAGGGCACGACGGCGAAGCGCGGAGGAAGCTGGATGGATGGTCGCGTATCGCGTCGACGCATGATGTCCCTGGCGTGTGCCACCGCGGTGTCCTGGGCGGCGACCGGTCTCGGCGCCGCGGATGCCCGCCCCCCGGAGATCGTGCCGCTGCGGCTCATCGCCTTCGGCGACCTGCACGGCAGCCTGCTGCCGCCGCACGGCACCCGTAGCGAGGTCGTCCGATCCGATGGCGAGTCGGTTCCCGCAGGTGGCGCTGCGTACCTTGCTGCCTATGTCAGGCAATTGCGCGGGCAGGCCGAACATTCCGTGTTGTATTCGGTGGGCGATGCCTGGGGTTCGTCACCGCTCGAATCCGCGATGTTCCATGACGAGCCGACCGTTGAACTGCTCAACGCCCTTAACCTGAACGCGTTGGCCTTGGGCAACCACGAGTTCGACCACGGGCAAGCCGAATTGCGTCGGCTACGCGACGGTGGCTGCCATCCCGAAGGATGTCGCTACGTGGATCCCTTCGAGGGCGCGGAGTTCCCGATCGTCGGCGCCAACCTGTCGACGACGGACGGGTCGCCCGCCGCTCTCCCGTTCAGCGTCGACTACATCGACGGCGTGCCGGTCGGCGTCATCGGCGTGCTTCCCCGCAACACCCCCGAAGTGATCCACGCCGACGCCATCGCCGGACTGCAGTTCGGCGACGAGATCGACGCCGCCGACCGCAGCGCCGACATCCTCGATTCGCTGGGTGTCCGGTCGATCGTCCTGCTCTACAAGGGTGACCTGCCTGCTCCGGCCGACCACGACGTGTGCGATCCGGAGTCGGGTCCGGCCGCCTCCGTCGCTGCCCGGGTCTCGCCGAAGGTCGACGTCATCGTCACCTCGGACGGCGGCACCCAGTTCAATTGCAGCTTCGCCGATCCGCTCGGCAAACCGCGCACCGTCATGCAGGGCGCCTCCCACGGACGTGTCATCTCGGTCGCCGATCTCACCATCGACCGTGAAAGCCGCGACGTGATTCGCGACCGCACCGTCTCGTTCAATCAGATCGTCACGCACGACATCACACCGGATCCGCAGACCACGAACTTCGTCGACCGGGCCGTCGACGAGTCCGCCGCGGTCGCCGGGCGACCGGTCGGGGCCATCGCCGCCGATCTCACCCGGGACCGGTCGGCCGGCGGCGAATCCGCCCTCGGTGATGTCATCGCCGACGCGCAGCTCGCTGCCGCAGAGCCATCCGGGGCGCAGATCGCTCTGATCAATCCGGACGGTATCCGCGCAGACCTGGCCCATTCCGGCGACGGCGTCGTCACCTACGGCCAGTGCTACGCGGTGCAGCCGTTCGGAAACCGGCTGCAGCGACTCGAGATGAGCGGCGCACAACTCGTCGCGATCCTCGAGCAACAGTTCCAGACCGATGTGTTCGGGGCAACGTTCGAGCGGATTCTCGCGCCGTCCCACACGCTGCACTACAGCATGGACCGGGCGGGCACGCCCGGGCAACGGATCCACGACGTGACGATCGCGGGCACGCCGCTGGATCCCGCCGAAACGTACGTGGTCATCGCAAACGACTTCCTGGCCGACGGTGGCGACGGCTTCACCGCCTTCACCGAGGCGCGACGCACAGCCGGCGCCGGCAACGACCTGGAGGCACTGAACAACTATCTGTCGTCGCGTGGACCGGTCGCGCCGCCACCCGCCGATCGCATCAGCGTGCGCTGAGACCGAGCGCGCGAGCCAACGTCGGCCACGCGGACCTCAGATCGTCCTGCCAGTACCGCCACGAATGGGTACCCCACGGCCGGTACTCGACGGTCGCGGGAATACGCAGTTCGCGCAAACGACGGTCGAAACTGATGGTGCAGGCGAAGGCGCCTACCTCGAGTGGTACACCGACCGTGAGCGCATCCTGGCCGGCTTCCAGATCGTACGGCCCGAGCAGTCCGTTGCCGGTGCTGATGAAGACGTCCTTGCCGCGCAGGGCCTCCGCATTCTCGTACGGATCGTGTTCACGCCACGCCGGGTCACCGGGTGGGCCCCACATGTTGTCCGGGTTCCCGCCCTTGTAGGCGACGGTCCCGCGCACCGAGTCCCGAGTCGAATCGCGTGAGGTGTCCAGGCAGCCACTGAGTGCCGCGACTCCCTCGTACAGGTCGGGGTGGCGGGTGATCAGGGCCATCGCACCCGTCGCTCCCATCGACAATCCGCCGATGGCGTCGACTCCGTTGCCTGCGAACTCGGCGTCGATGATCGGCGGGAGTTCCCTCGTCAGGAAAGTCTCCCAGCGGTTGGTGCCGAGCACCGGGTCCGGGTTGCGCCAATCCGTGTAGTAGCTGGCGGTACCGCCGACAGGAAGCACGACGTTGACGTTCTTGTCCGCGAAGAAGTCGACGATGTCGGTCTTCTGCGTCCAGGTGCTCTCGCGGAAGTCGGATTCGGCGCCCGCACTGACGCCGTCGAGCAGGTACAGCGTCGGCCGCGGCCCCTGCCCCTGCCCCTGCCCCGACGGATGCAGCACCTGGACCTGCACGACGCGGTCCATCGACGGAGAGTGCACGAACAGTGCCGTCCGACGGTCCGTGATGTGTTCGGTGTGGTCGAGCCGCGCGACGGCAGGCGGTGGCGGTTCGGCGTGTGCCGCCGTCACACCGAGCAGCGGCAACAGCGCTGCCAGCACGAACGCGGCAAGCGTTCTTCTGGACGGTGTTCTTTTGGACGGTGTTCTTTTGGGCATCGAGCTCCCTGGTCCCCCGACGACGGCCTCGAGTCCCAGCCACCCTTCCCCTTCTCGGGTGCCCAGGTCAAGCGCATCGGACGTGACTCTAACTGTGGTGCGGGTCACGTAGTGACGAATCCGGTTGTTGGCCCGAGCGAGTGGCACATTCAGCTCATTCAATCGATCGGGCGTACCTTTCGCTCCGAAAGATGTGAGCCGGCCGAGCAAGAAGCCCCTCACCTGCGAGCAGGTGAGGGGCCGACCTGGCGGAAGCGGAGGGATTTGAACCCCCGGTGGGTTTAACGCCACGCTCGCTTTCAAGGCGAGTGCATTCGGCCGCTCTGCCACGCTTCCGTCGCAAATCCTAACCATAGAGCGATCACCTGTCGCCGACGGCCGCCTCCACCTTCGTGAAGATCTGGGCGAGAGTATTGATCTGAGACCTGCTGAGCAGGTCGATGAGGTTGCGGCGGACGCTGGCGACGTGGGTGGGTGCGGCCTCCGTGTGACGTCGGCGACCCTCGTCGGTGAGGATGGCCAGCACACCGCGACCGTCCTCGGCGCACGCACTGCGCGTCACCATGCCCTGTGACTCCATGCGTCGGATCTGGTGGGTGAGGCGGCTGCGGGACGAGAGCACGCCGTCGGCGAGATCGCTCATGCGCAACTGACCGTCCGGGGACTCCGACAGCAACACCAGGATGCGATACTCGGGCAAGGTGATGCCGTGGGCGCTCTGCAGGTCGCGGTTGAGCACTTCCATGAGGCGATGATTGCCGTCCATGAACGTTCGCCAGGCGTGTTGCTCGACCGCGGTCAACCAGTTCGGTTCGTCCTGTTCGGCGCTCACGCATGGAGTGTAGTCAGTGCTGACCGTTTCGCGACCGGTCGGCCGGTTTCCTCGCGTGAAGTAGACCACCGGCAACACACACTGGAGACCGGCATGTCCGACGGATGGGGACGCCGACACGATAGTTTCGAACACATGCACGCAATCGTTGTCACCGAACCCGGCGGACCCGACGTTCTGCGCTGGGCCGAACAACCCGATCCGGTCGCGGGCAAAGGTGAGGTCGTCGTGGACGTCGCCGCTACGGCCGTCAACCGCGCCGACCTGTTGCAACGTCGCGGCCTGTATCCACCGCCGCGCGGCGCCAGCAACATCCTCGGCCTGGAATGCTCCGGCGTGATCGCCGAACTCGGCGACGGGGTGACGGACTGGCACATCGGCGATCGCGTGTGCGCCCTGCTGTCCGGCGGCGGCTACGCCGAACAGGTCGCGGTCCACGCCTCGCAACTGCTTCCGGTACCCGACGGCATGGATATCGCGGTCGCGGCATCGTTGCCGGAAGTCGCCTGCACGGTGTGGTCGAACGTGGTCATGGCGGCCGGCCTCGAACGCGGCGACGTGTTCCTCGTGCACGGCGGCGGCGGCGGCATCGGAACCCACGCCATTCAGGTTGCGAAGGCACTCGGCGCGAAGGTCGCGACCACCGCGTCGACCGGCAAGCTCGACCGTTGCCGCGAACTCGGTGCCGACCTGGCGATCGACTACCGCACGCAGGACTTCGTCGAGGAGGTACGCGCGGCGTTCGGCGGCGCCGACGTCGTTCTCGACAACATGGGCGCGAAGTACCTGTCCCGCAACATCGACGTACTCGCACCGGACGGGCGGCTCGTCGTGATCGGGATGCAGGGCGGATCGAAGGGCGAACTGAATCTCGGACAGCTGCTCGCCAAACGCGGGCATGTCCTGGCAACCGGACTGCGTGGCCGCCCCGACTCGGGGCATTCAGGGAAAGCCGAGATCGTCACTTCGGTCCGCGAGCACCTGTGGCCGCTGATCGCCGAAGGCAGTGTGCAGGCCGTCGTGCACGCCGAACTGCCGATCACCGAGGCAGGCGCGGCACACGACATGCTCGACGCACCGGACACGGTCGGCAAGGTGGTACTGATGATCAACCGGTGATGCGGGCCGATCTCACGTGGTCACCCCACGCAGTTCGCGGACGAGTTGGTCGATCTCGTATCGCGTCGTGTAGGGAGCAAGACCGACGGTCACGGCTCCGCCCTCCTCGCCGACGCCGAGCGCATCGAACAGTCTGCTGGATCCGCGCCCGGTGGTGACGGTGGCGATGCGTCGGTCCGCGAGGTGCGCGGCGACCTTCTCGGCGGGTAGGCCCGGAACCGTGAAGCTCAGCGTCGGCACCCGGCTCTCTGCGCGGCCGATCACCATCACCCCGGGCAGGTTGTCGAGCTGGCGCGTGAGCCGATCGAACAGGCGGTCCTGGTAATCCTGCATCGAGCTGATCGACGTGACGAGCCGCTCGCGGCGGGTGCCGGTCGCCGTGTCGTCGAGAGACGCGAGAAAGTCGACGGACGTGACGAGCCCGGCGAGCAGTGCGTATTGGTGGCCGCCGACCTCGAGTCGCTCCGGGCCACGCGCGTTCGGGTCGAGGGACATCGACGGTATCCGGTCGAGTTGGGTGGGATCACTGAATACCAGCGCACCGATCTGCGGCCCACCCCACGCCGACGCGTTGACGGTGAGGATGTCGGCACCGAGGTCGTCCAGGTCGATGTGCGCGTACGGGGCGGCACCGGCGGCGTCGACCACCATCAGCCCACCGACCTCGTGCACACGGTCCGCGACGACCCGCACGTCCGGGGCCGATCCGACGACCGACGACGCTGCGGTCAAGGCGACCAGCCGGGTCGTCGACGTGATGAGTTCCTCGAACTGCCAGTCGGGTAGATCGCAGGTTTCGATGTCGACCTCGGCCCAACGGACCTGTGCGCCGTAGCGGCTGGCGACACGCAGCCACGGTGCGATGTTCGCCTCGTCGTCCAGCCGGGACAGCACCATTCCCGTGCCGAGACCAAGCCTCGAGCTCAGGGCCTCGGCGAGCCACGCCAGGAGAACAGACCGATCGGAGCCGAGCACGACACCGGCAGGTTCGGCCCCGACGAGGTCGGCGATCGCCTCCCGCGCAGACTGGAGCATCGCGGCGCTGCGGCGTGCGGACATGTGCCGACCCGACGAGGACGCAGTGGAATTCCGGAACGCCGTCGACACCGTGCGGGACACCGCATCGGGGATCTGCATGCCGGCCTGAGGATCGAAATGGGTCCACCCGTCGCCGAGCGAGGGAATCAACCCCCGGATCCGGGCAACGTCATAAGCCATGCGTGACACTCTAAATCCCGCTGTCAACGAAGCGACGTCCGCTCCCCGAACCTGCGAGCTGAGACATCCGACACGACCGCACCCGCCGGGCCGGGCATTCCACACCCGATCCGGGGTGGGGGAAGCACTGTCCGCCACAACGAGACAAGATGGGAGGTATGACGCACCCGGAGAACGAGCCCGTCCTCGTGATCGGCCCCGACGGTCGGCCTGTCGCAGTCCCTCGGCCCGGCACGAACGGCGACGTGCCCGCGAGCACCGCGGACAGCGACGGCGAATCCCTCGCCGACATGGTCGAACAGCCCGCGAAGGTCATGCGGATCGGCACGATGATCAAGCAACTGCTCGAGGAGGTCAGGGCGGCTCCCCTCGACGATGCGAGCCGCACCCGACTCAGAGAGATCCACAGGTCCTCGATCCAGGAACTCGAGCAGGGTCTCGCCCCCGAGTTGCGGGAGGAACTCGAACGTCTGGCGTTGCCGTTCGGGGAGGATTCGGTGCCGTCGGATGCGGAACTGCGTATCGCGCAGGCTCAGCTCGTCGGCTGGCTCGAAGGGCTCTTCCACGGAATCCAAACCGCGTTGTTCGCGCAGCAGATGGCGGCACGGGCGCAGCTCGAGCAGATGCGCCAGGGCGCGTTGCCGCCCGGCCTCGCTGGACAGTTCCACAATCCCGACGATCACCAGCAGCACAACCCGGGCGCACCGGGCACCGGGCAGTACCTGTAGTCGTCGTCGGAGTCCGGGCCGGGCGGGCCGCCTGGCGCGCCCGGTACCCTCGGAACTCGTGTCAGCACTCGTGCCAGCCTCTGGAGCAACATCGTGAGCCGCGTCAGCATCGAAACACGCAACGCATGCGTGGACTTCCCGATCTTCGACGCCAAGACCCGCTCGCTGAAGAAGGCGTTCCTGGGCAAGGCCGGCGGATCGATCGGCCGGAACGGCTCGGACGTCGTCGTGGTCGAGGCGCTACGCGACATCACGATGTCGTTGAAGGAAGGCGACCGTGTCGGGCTCGTCGGGCACAACGGTGCAGGCAAGTCGACGTTGCTGCGGTTGCTGTCCGGAATCTACGAACCGACCCGCGGTGCCGCACGAGTCCGCGGTCGCGTCGCCCCGGTCTTCGACCTGGGTGTCGGCATGGATCCGGAAATCTCCGGGTACGAGAACATTCTGATCCGCGGCATGTTCCTCGGCATGACCCGCAAGCAGATGCTGGCGAAGGTCGACGACATCGCGGAGTTCACCGAACTCGGCGACTACCTGGCGATGCCGCTGCGCACGTACTCCACCGGAATGCGCGTCCGCGTGGCGCTCGGCGTGGTGACCAGCATCGACCCGGAGATCCTGCTGCTCGACGAAGGCATCGGCGCGGTCGACGCCGAGTTCATGAAGAAGGCCCGCGTGCGACTGCAGGAACTGGTCGCGCGCTCCGGAATCCTGGTGTTCGCCAGCCACTCCAACGAGTTCCTCGCGCAGTTGTGCGATCAGGCGATGTGGATCGACCACGGGCAGATCCGTCAGCAGGGTGGCATCGAGGAGGTCGTGCGCGGCTACGAGGGCGACGACGCCGGCGATCACGTGCGCACGGTCATCGCCGACCTCGAACGCGAACGCACGAACGGGACCGCGTCGGCAGGGGCCGGCGGTGCCTGAGAGCCCTTCCGACGAACAGATCATCGGGGTCGTCGTCACCCACAAGCGCCGCGAACTGCTCGCCGAGTCACTGAAGGTGCTGGCGACGCAGTCCCGTCCGCTCGACCATCTGATCGTCGTCGACAACGCCGACGAGGACGACGTGCGGGTGCTCGTCGATTCCGCCGACGTGCCGACCACCTATATCGGGTCCAAACACAATCTCGGTGGCGCCGGCGGTTTCGCACTCGGCATCCTGCACGCGCTCGCGCTCGGGGCGGACCGGGTGTGGCTCGCCGACGACGACGGCCGCCCCGACGGCCCCGACGTCCTCGAAACCCTGCTGGCATGCGCGAACCGGCACGGTCTGGCAGAGGTGTCGCCGGTGGTGTGCGACATCGCCGACCCCGACCGGCTCGCGTTCCCCCTGCGTCGCGGTGTCGTGTGGCGGCGACGCCGTAGCGAATTGGGCGACGACGATCTGCTGCCCGGCATCGCGTCGCTGTTCAACGGTGCCCTGTTCACCGCCGCCGCGATCGACGCGGTGGGCGTACCGGACCTGCGGCTGTTCGTGCGCGGCGACGAGGTCGAAGTACACCGGCGGCTGGTGCGGTCGGGGCTGCCGTTCGGCACGTGCCTGCAGACCGCCTATCTGCATCCGGACGGCGCCGACGAATTCAAGCCGATCCTCGGTGGCCGGATGCACACGCAGTTCCCGGACAACGAGACGAAACGTTTCTTCACGTACCGCAACCGCGGCTATCTGCTGTCGCAGCCGGGGATGCGCAAACTGCTCCCGCAGGAGTGGGTGCGGTTCGGCTGGTACTTCCTGGTGACGCGGCGCGATCCGGCAGGGCTGCGCGAATGGATGCGACTGCGCAAACTCGGCAGGCAGGAACAGTTCGAACGTCCGTCCTGACCGTCCGGCGAAGTCGGCGAAACGGACACGAAACGGGTTCGGGGCTCCTACACTTGGCGCCACATTCGATCCCCGGGGGACTGTCCGATGACGCCACGCGATACCGCTCCGCACACCATGTGCGCCGCCTTCCAGTCGACCGCCGCGAAGTATCCCGACCGGGTGGCGGTGCGCACACCGGACGACTCCGTCAGCTACACGTGGCGAGACTATGCGGACAAGGTTCGGTCACTGGCCGCCGGCCTGGCCGGGCTCGGCGTGAAACCGGGCGGCACCGTAGGTCTGATGCTGACGAACCGGCCCGAGTTCCACCTCGTCGACACCGCCGCCATGCACATCGGGGCCGCACCGTTCTCCATCTACAATTCGCTCACCGCCGAGCAGATCACGTTCGTGCTCGGCAACGCAGGCAACACGGTGATGATCTGCGAGGAGCAGTTCGTCCCGGTGTTGCAGCAGGCGCTTCCCGGCACCGCCGTCGAGACACTGGTGTGCATCGACGCCGATCTCGCGGGCACCTCGACACTCGACGACGTCGAGGCCGCCGCGGACCCGTCGTTCGACTTCGACGCGGCATGGCAGGCAGTCCGACCATCGGATCTACTGACACTGATCTACACGTCCGGCACCACGGGACCACCGAAAGGTGTCGAACTCACCCACGCGAACCTCGTCGCCGAAATCGAAGCGACCAGCACGGTCCTCACACCCGGTCCGAACGACCGCATCGTGTCGTACCTGCCGGACGCGCACATCGCGAACCGGTGGGGGGCGCACTACACGAGCCTCTACACGGGCATGCAGATCACCACCCTCGACGACCTCAAACAGGCCATCGCCGTGCTGCCGACCGTGCGGCCGACGATTTTCGGTGCGGTGCCGCAGGTGTGGTACAAGGTCAAGGCGGCGATCGACAAGACCCTCGCCGACGAGCCGAGCCCGGTGAAGAAGAAGCTCGCGTTGTGGTCCATCGACGTCGGCCGCACCCGCGCTCGCCTGATGTCCGACGGCAAGCCGGTTCCGAAACTGCTCGAGATCGAACACGCGCTCGCCGACAAGCTCGTGCTCTCCGCGATCCGGAAGAAGCTCGGACTCGACCAGGTGCGTGCCGCCGTCACCGGCGCCGCCGCAATTTCCCCAGAGGTTCTCGAATTCGTTCTGGCCCTTGGCATTCCCTGCTCGGAGGTGTGGGGGATGTCGGAGACGTCGTGTGTGGTGACCCTGAACCCGCCCGACGCCATCCGCATCGGCACCGTCGGGAAGGCCGTACCCGGCATCGAGATCACCATCGCCGACGACGGTGAACTCCTCGTCCGTGGCCCGCTGCTGATGAAGGGCTACCGGAACGACCCGAAGAAAACCGCCGAGACCATCGACACCGACGGCTGGCTGCACACCGGCGACATCGCCGAAATCGACACCGATGGCTACGTGCGGCTCATCGACCGCAAGAAGGAACTGATCGTCAACGCGTCGGGCAAGAACATGTCGCCCGCCAACATCGAAGGCACCCTGCGCGCCGCCTGCCCGATGCTCGGCGGCGCCGTCGCGATCGGCAACGACCGCCCCTTCAACGTCGCCCTGCTCGCCCTCGACCCGGACGCGCTCGCCGCGTTCGCCGCCGAACACGGCCTGACCGGGACCCACGAAGAACTCTCGACGGATCCCGTCGTCACCGACACGATCGAGAAGGCCGTTGCGGTCGCGAACACGAAACTGTCCCGGGTCGAACAGATCAAGAAATATGTTGTGCTGCCGAACATCTGGGAACCGTCCGGCGACGAACTGACCCCGACGATGAAGCTCAAGCGCAGGCCGATCGACGCGAAGTACGCGGCAGAGATCGACAGGCTGTACGCGAACGTCTGACTCGCACAGCGTTCTGTGTGGATTTGTGTTCGCTGGGCGGGCACAAATCCACACAGAACGCTTCCACCCCTATCGGGGACACGCCCCCTGATACCGGTCCAGACCGAGCCCGCCGTTACGCTTCTTGCTCCGGCCGGTCGGTCCGCCCTTCGGACTCCGCACCCACTCGCTCGTCGAATCCAATCCGGGCATGCGTTCGCTTCCGATTCTGCTGTAACGGGTTTCGCCGTCCACGGTCAGTACACCGTCCTGCACGTCGATGTGCGCGACCGTCGCCCAGAACGCATTCTTCCCGTTCCCGACATACACGAGGATCTCGTCGGCGTCCGGGCCGGGCAATCCGTCGTGGCCGGCACGGCCGTAGCGGATCGCGACGCGCGGTCGGCCGAACTTGTCGATCGCCCCCATACCGTTGTCGACGCTCTGATAGATGTTGACGAGCAGGTCACCGTTCTCGTTGGGGAGCACCCGCACCTGCTCGACGGCGGGCTTCTTCCCGCGACCCGGACCCTGACTGTCGCCGTAGTGGAAGATGAACGGCCACGTCGCGAGGTCGCCGCGATGGCCGGGGTCGCCGCTGATGACGACGTAGTCGTTGGTGTGTTCGTTGCGGCAGTAGAAGTACACGTCGAGGTCACCCTCACCGAACTTCTTGACGTTGCCTGAGCGGTCGTAGGTGGCACCGCGGCCGTCCCATTCGAGGCCGACGGTGAGCACCCAGTTCGGGTCACCCTGGGATTTGCGCAGGTCGATCCGCGCGGTGCGGTTCGCGGAGTCCTTCGTCAGCGACACCTGCACCTTCTCGAAGGAGATCTGTCGCGCTGCCGGTGCGGCCGGAGCAGCGGAAACAGGCGGGTTCGTCGGGGCCGGGTTCATCGGGGGCGCCGGAGCGGCATCGGGTTCGTCGACGACAATGCCGTGGTCGGTAGCGAACGCGGCGAGGCCGTCCTGGTAGCCCTGCCCGACCGCGTCGAGCCGCCACCCCGCGCCGCGCCGATAGAACCCGACAACCTGCAGAACAGTTTCGGTGGTCAGGCCCGGCGGGACGAACTCGAGAACCTGACTCGCGCCGCGCACATCCACGCGAATTCCCGGTACGTCACCGAACGTGCGGCCCTGCGCTTCCGTGCTCGCCGCGACGAGCACCCGCTGAACGTTCGCCGGCACCTCGGACAGGTCGACGACGGCCGACGTGTCGGACGTGAGCTGCACACCGGGTGCTTTCGGGTTGTTGAAGAAAACGAAGTCGTCGTCGTTGCGTACGCACTCGTCGTCGGCGAGCAGCACGGCCATCACATCGACCGTCCCTGCCGGCGCAGCTGCTTCGAGCCGGATCTCGTATCGCAGATCGGTGAGGTCGGTTTTCGATCCTTTGGCGATCGTCATTACGGAGCTCCCCTGTCCTCTTGGTGTGCTTCGTCGCACGGTACCTGTTCGATGTCCGATTTCACCGATCCGCGATTACCGCACCTCCGCATCTGTGTGGATTCGTGTTCGTTGAGCGGGCACATTCCCACACGGAACGATTCGGACATACTGGTGTGGCGTGCTCCTCGGCGCCTTCTACCTGCTGTACCTGGGTCTGTGGCGGAAGGCCGTGCTGATAGCCGGTGTCGGGTTGACGCTCATGGCCGTCACGATCGCCCTGGACCTGCCGCTGTTCGTCGATCAGGCCCTGTCGATCGCCCTGTGGTTGATCGTGGCCACCCGCGTCAACGTGTGGCACTACCGGAACACTGTCTCGGGAAGACACGACTGGTCATTGTGACCACCCACCGCGACCTCGCCGGAGCAGGCCCGACGGCGCCGCGGGTACCCTCGGTATCCGTGTCTGCCCCAGTCGTCGTCGACGAAGCCCCGATCGAATCGTCGTCGCGCACCTTCAAGCGTGCGTTCCAAGATCTTCGCGAGGGTTTCAACCACCGCGAGCTCTGGTTTCACCTCGGGTGGCAGGACATCAGGCAGAGGTACCGCCGGTCGGTGCTCGGCCCGTTCTGGATCACGATCGCGACCGCGGTGTCCGCCGTCGCGATGGGCCTGCTGTACGGGATGTTGTTCAATCTGGACATCGCGGAGTTCCTGCCGTACGTCACGCTCGGCTTCATCGTCTGGAATCTGATCCAGGGGTCGATCCTCGAGGGCGCGGACGTGTTCATGTCCAACGAGGGCCTGATCAAACAGTTGCCGACGCCGCTGAGTGTGCACGTGTATCGGCTGGTGTGGCGGCAGATGATCCTGTTTGCCCACAACATCGTCATCTACTTTGTCATCCTCATCATTTTTCCGCAGCCGTTGAAGTGGACGGCGATCTTCGCGATCCCCGCGCTCGCGTTGATCGCGATCAACGCGGTGTGGGTGTCGCTGGTGTTCGGCATCCTCGCGACCCGCTACCGCGACATCGCGCCGCTGCTCGGCAGCGTCGTGCAGTTGCTGTTCTTCATGACACCGATCATCTGGACGACGAAGACGCTCGAGGGCACCGGCAACGAAGGTCGCGCCCGGATCGCGGAGATCAATCCGCTGTACCACTTCCTCGACATCGTGCGCACCCCGCTGCTCGGTGGCGACCAGCAGCTTTACCACTGGGTGATCGTGCTGGCCATCACCGTGCTCGGCTGGGGTCTCGCACTGCTCGCCATGCGCAACTACCGGTCGCGGGTCGCCTACTGGGTGTGACCGTCCACCGGTTCGAGCAGCACGATCTGCATGCGGTGGGTGTATTCGCGTCCGGTGATCTCGAAACCAGCCGACTCGAGTGCCCGGTAGGTTTCGGTGTCGGCGAAACGGTACGGCTCGAACCGCCACCACACGTTGTTCGGATGCAGCAGCGCCCACGACCGGCTCCGCTCGCCGTCGGCGATCACCCACAACCGGGTGCAGCCGGCCGCCCGTTCGGCGAGCACGCCCGGCGGCACATCCGACGACCACAACCGGTCCCGTTCGACGGCGGTGCGGTCCAGGCCGACGTCGATGAGCGAGCTGAACGCGTCGGGCCTGGCATCGAAGATGGAACGCGGTGACGTCGGCTGCCACGAGACGGTCGGTTCGAAGGCGACACAGTCACCCGGCTGCGACACCTCGATCAGCCGGTCGGCGACCGCGCTGAGGTCCATGCCCCCAGCCTTCCCGAACGGTTGCCGCTGCTGCGCATACGCGGGTGCGGCGGCCACCGCCGCCACGACCAGCACCACGACGATCGCCCACCAGCGCCGGGCGACCCGCGCGACCGCCCAGCCGACGAGCAGCACCGCCGCGGGCACCGTGAACGACAGATACCGGTCCAGGTAGACGTTGCGGAACAGCAGCGAATATGCGAGCAGCAGCACCATCGGCACGACGAATCCGGGCACTGCGAGCCACAGCAGGGTTCGCTCCCCCGACGACAGGGCACCCCGGGTCGCCACTGCGGCGACGACGAGAACGGCGCACAGTGCGGCGAGCCACGGTGCCTGCGGGAACCACTGTTCGACGAGGACGACCCGCACGACGGTCCGGTCGATCGGCGGGATCCACGACACCTGTTTCGACTGTGCGATCGCGACGGCCGCGAACGACGCGGACGCCACCGCCGCAACCGACGCGGCCAGCACGAATCCCCTGCCCGCCACCGCCTGCCGTCGCGGGCAGGGGTCGCCCACACGGTCACCGCGTGGGCGGCGAGCACGGCGACACTGTAGAGGAACATCACCGTCACCAACACGGCGACCAGGGCATACACCGTCCACCACAGGGTCCGCTTCGGTGTCGTGCGGGCGCGCAATGCGACGACGAGCAGCCACGACAGCACGGCGAC
>NZ_JBAQXC010000367.1:0-6022 GCF_049299235.1 Rhodococcus sp. (in: high G+C Gram-positive bacteria)
CCGGCCGGGCCACAGGCGTCGGTGCTGTTACTGGCCCGGATACACGGTCAAGTTGTCGATCTTGGTGCGGAACGCACGGAAGTCTTCGTCGGTCGGAAGCTTGCCGGTGACCAGGAAGACGACCCGACGACCGACCTCGACCGCGTGATCGGCGAAGCGCTCGTAGAACCGGCCCAGCAGGGTCACGTCGACGGCGGCGGCGACACCGTGATCCCACTCCCGATCCATCAGAACCGTGAAAAGGTGACGGTGCAGGTCGTCCATCGCCTCGTCCTCCTCGTGCAGCCGCACGGCCCGCTCCGGGTCGCGGGTTTCGAGGATCTCCTTGGTGGCGGCGCCCAGGGCCACTGCGATGCGGCCCATCTCGGCGAAGTAGCCGTTCACTTCCTCGGGAAGCACGTGGTTGGGGTGGCGTCGACGTGTCGCCTTCGCCACGTGCAGGGCCAGCGCCCCCATCCGGTCGATGTCGGCGACGATCTGGATGGCGCTCACGACGGCGCGCAGGTCGCCGGCAACCGGTCCTTGGAGGGCGAGTAGGGCGAAGGCCTTCTCCTCGCAGATCGCGCTCAGGTCGGTGATCTTGTCGTGTTCGTCGATGACGATCTCGGCCGTGGGCAAGTCTGCGTGGAGGAGGGCTTCGGTGGACCGTTCCATGGCCAGGCCGGCCAGACCGGCCATCTGTCCGAGGAGGTCGGCGAGTTCGGTCATCTGTTCGTTGTAGGCGACGCGCATAATCCCGCAGCCTACGGCGGAAATCAAGCCGCGTCACGAGCGGCGGATGAATGCTCGGTGAACGACCGGTCCGAATTGCCGGTGCGAGGCCTTTCCGTCAGCTACAGGAGTCGTCGCCGGCGTTCGTCACCGCGAGATCGCTCGGAAGTTCGATCTCGCCTGCCGGCGCGGACTCGATGGGCATCGGTGCGAGGATCGTTCCGGGAACCTGCGGTTCGGCGATCGTGCCGGTGAAATCGGAGCCGAGTACGAGTTCGACGATGCCGTCCCGATCGACCGACGTCGACATCTGCTGAAGCACCGCACCGGGGATCATCGACGCGACCGTCGCGGCTTGGGCTTCCTGTCCCGGAGTGAACCGCACAATCGTGTGCGAGCTGGTGGCGGGATAGTTGCCGACGCCGTAGATCGGGAAGCCGTACATGCCGAGCGTCTCAGCGGTCCCCGCGGCAAGGCCGGCGACTCCGGATGCGTTCGACACCTGCAGCGAGATGTAGGCCGTGTCGACCGATTCCTGGGGAGCAAGCGTGTCCGGCACCGGCGTAGCCGCGGTCTCCTCGGCGCCGGCAGCAGAATCGCTGGGCGCGGGATGGTCGCGTTTCTCCCCGGGCAGCGGCTCGTCGTCGATGATGGCGTGGAAGATCGCGTTGATGTCGTCCAGGCGCGGGACTTCGTTGCCCCAATCGTTGGTGCCGTCCGTCGGGACGGTCAGGAACGTCACGGCCCCGGCGTCGACGTTCTGCAGCGACCGGCCGAGTTTGACCAGTGACTCGGTGTTGACGTTCTCCACGAAGGTGGCCTGGGTGAACGCGCTGATGAAGCTGTTGAGTTTGCCGGGATCGAGCAGCACCTTGTTCGACAGTGCGGACCGCAACAGGGACGACAGGAACTTCTGCTGCCGGGTGATCCGGCCGTAGTCGCCGTTACCTTCGGATTCGACCTTGCGCGCACGGACGTAGTCGAGGGCCTGCCTGCCGTCGAGGGTCTGCCTGCCCGCTACCGGGAGGATTGTGCCGAGCTCACCGTCGATCAGTGGCGTGGAGGTACATACCTCGACACCGCCGATGCCATCGACCATGGACTCGAAACCGGCGAAGTCGATCCCGACGAAATGCCCGATCTTCAGACCGGACATCTTCTGGATCACCTTCACCAAGCACATCGGGCCACCCAATGCATAGGTGGCGTTGAGCTTGTCACCATCGGCGGCCGGAAACGTCTCGGTCGCGTAGTCGCCGGTGGTGCTGTCCCAACCGCGGCACACCGGACGTTTCACATCGAGGTCGCGGGGAAACGACACCGCGACGACGCGACTGCGGTCGGCGGGGATATTGACGAGGATGACGGTGTCGGCACGCGCACCCTCCGCATCGACCACCGTGCCTGCGCCGATGGACCCGCTCGCGCCCGCGCGGGTGTCGGTGCCGACGATCAGGTAGGTCTCGTCGCCGGTCTGCCCGATCGGGTCGACGATGTCGGTGGATTCGGTGTCCAACGCGGCGATCTGAGAAAAACCTGCTTCGGTGGATCGAAGGTAACCCCAGATGCCGCCGGTGCCGACGAGAGCCAGCACCGATGCGAACGCAACCACGGTCCGGCCCGCGACCGCTAGCCGGTTCCGGCGTCTGCGTTTGCCGAGCGCGAGTCTGCTGTGCCCGGCGGTCTTCCCAGCCGGTTGCGGCACTGCGCGTGAGGGCGTCGCCGCGATTGTGTCCTCGACTATCGCGGGCTCGTCGGACGAGGCGCCGCCGGACGCAGCGTCGTAGGTGGGACCGCCGCCCACCGCTTCGATCTGCACGGTCGGTTCGTCGTCGGGGACCGGGGGAGCGCTGCGTGGCGGCGGAGGAGCGCTGCGTGACGACGGAGGAGCGCTGCGTGACGACGGGGTGAGTGGTGACGACGTGGTGATGCGGGTTTGCTCGGCTGCGCGGATTTGCTCGGCTGCGCGGATTTGCTCGAGGGTGGGGGGCTGCGCGATACCGCGGGGAGGTTCGGTGATTCGGGTGAGCTCGGCGGCCGGATCCGGTTGCGCGGGTGGAGCGGCGCGGGGATGCGGCGGTGCGGCCGACACGGACCGTGACTGTGCTGCGGGGCGGGGCCGTGCGGTGGGCCGTGATTGTGCGGTGGGTTTGGGCTGTGTGGTGGGCCGTGATTGTGCGGTGGGTTTGGGCTGTGCGGTGGGTCGGGGGTGGGCGAACTCACCTGGTGGTGCTGGTCGAGACCGCGAGGTGGACCGCGCGACAGGTGGTGCCGGTACGACAGGTGGTGCCGGTACGACAGGCGGTGCCGGTACGACAGGCGGTGCAGGCACCGCGACGGAAGATTGGGCCGACGGTTCCCGTCGTTCCTGAGGCGCCGCCGGAACAGGAGGCGTCGGCAGCGCGGGCGGCGGCTCAACCGCGGTGACCGGTGGTCGGCCCGATTCGGCTGGTGGAGCGGCGGACGGTTCCCGGCGTTCCACGGGAGCGTTGTCTCGTCCGACCTTGTTCATCAGGTCTGCGACGGTGAGCTGCTCGGAATCTCCGGGCTGTGCAGCCCTGCGGTTGCGTCCTTCGGTCCGGCGGGACGGGGTTTCAGGGGCGCTGTGCCGTCGATTCGGCTGGTCCGGGTCGTGCCGGTCTGCCTGGCCGGAGTGCGACTCTCGGTAGGTGCTGTCCGCGAGCGGACGTTCCCAGGGAGCGCGAGAGTCGGGCAGGCCCGAATCGTGCTCCTCACCCACCGATTCCCTCGCCTCTCCGCGGATGTCCCGCTTTCCGTTGCATCCGCCGTGTCGGCGACCTAGTCATGATACTGATCGAGTGCCGCCGCTTCGAGACATCCGTCGGGAATCGGCTCCCGCCGGTCGACGACCGGCTCAGCCGCCCGAGTGCATCATGTCGGCGCCGACAGGAACAAGCGTGTCCTCGGGATCGTCGAGCCACCCTTCGGGCAGCGCAACGGAACTGGGCGAGCCTTGACGTCCCCTGGGTCCCTCGGCGTCCTTCGGGAACGGGACGTCAGGATCGAGTCGGTCGAGCAGATCGTCGAGTTCGACGAGACTCGAGACACGCGCCAGACCGTTGCGCAGATCGGATCCGGCCGGAAACCCGCGCATGTACCAGGCGATGTGCTTCCGGATTTCACGCATGCCCTTGTCCTCACCGTGGTGATCGGCGAGCAGTCGGGCATGCCTGTGCATGATCTGTGCGACCTCACCGAGCGTCGGCGGCGTCGGGACGTCGCGGCCGCTCAGTGCAGCGGACAGTTCCGCGAACAACCACGGCCGACCGAGGCAGCCGCGACCGACGACGACGCCGTCGCAACCGGTCTGCTCCATCATCTTCGCGGCGTCCGCTGCGTCGAAGATATCTCCGTTGCCGAGCACCGGCACGCCGGTGACGTGTTCTTTGAGACGCGCGATTTCGTTCCAGTCTGCGGTGCCGGAGTAGCGTTGCGCCGCGGTGCGTGCGTGCAGGGCCACCGCTGCCGCACCCTCGGCCGCTGCGATACGTCCCGCGTCGAGGTGAGTGTGATGTTCGTCGTCGATCCCGATCCGGAACTTCACGGTCACCGGAATTTCGGTGCCCTCGGTCGCGCGGACCGCGGCCGCGACGATCTGCCCGAACAGTCGCCGCTTGTACGGTAGCGCCGAACCGCCACCCTTGCGGGTCACCTTCGGAACGGGGCAGCCGAAGTTCATGTCGATGTGGTCGGCGAGATTTTCGTCGACGATCATCTTGGCAGCCGCATACGTGATGTCGGGATCAACCGTGTAGAGCTGCAGCGACCGCGGGGTCTCGGTCTCTCCGAAGGTCGTCATGTGCATCGTCACCGGGTGGCGTTCGACCAGCGCGCGGGCGGTCACCATCTCGCACACGTACAGACCCGACGTGCTGCCTGCGCGCTGAAGTTCGAGTTCTCGGCACAGGGTGCGGAACGCGACGTTGGTGACGCCGGCCATCGGGGCCAGCACGACCGGGCTGTCGAGTTCGAGCGAGCCGATGCGAAGGCGGGACATACAAACCTCGGAAACAAGAGATGTCGGAAGATGGGCGCGGGAAATCGCCCGAACCGAGCAACTGTGCCCGGCACCGAAATCGTTCGGTGCCGGGCACAGGATATCCGGTGGATACCACCGGCACGGAATCGCTCGGGTCAGACGGTGGCGTCGGCGCGTTCGCGGCGCGCGGCCTCACGGGCCAACGAGCGGTCGCGCATCTCCTCGAACTTCGTGGCCTGGCGCTCCAGATCCTCGAGGAACGTACCGAGCTCGTCGAGGGTCTGCGCACCCTCGGGTCCGAAGTCACGGTCGAAGAGGTTCCACTTCCGCAGCACCGGCTGGACGACCTCGTCGAGATGCTGACGCAGGTCGTAGATGCCGTGCTTGGCCATGAGAACGCCGTTGCGACGGAAGTTGGGCATTCCCGCGCCGGGCATCTGGAAGTTCGTCAGGACCTCGGTGATCGCCTGCAGAGTCTGGACGGGCGCGACCTCGAGGGCGGCCCCACAGATGTTGCGGTAGAAGATCATGTGCAGGTTCTCGTCCGCCGCGATGCGCTGGAGCATCTTGTCCGCGATCGGTTCGTCGCAGGCCTTGCCGGTGTTGCGGTGCGACACGCGGGTGGCCAGTTCCTGGAACGTCACGTATGCCACGGAGTGCAGCATTCCGGCGTTGCCCGGCGAGCTGTAGCCGTTCGTCATGTGTTCCATACGCGCGTTCTCGAGTGCCACCGGGTCGACACCACGGGTGACGACGAGATAGTCGCGCATGACGATGCCGTGCCGGTTCTCCTCCGCGGTCCAGCGACCGACCCAGGTTCCCCACGCGCCGTCGCGCGAGAAGTTCTCGGCGATCTCACGGTGATAGGACGGCAGATTGTCCTCGGTCAGCAGGTTGGTGATCATCGCGGCCTTGGCGACTTCGCCGAGCCGGGACTGTTCCGGGTCCCAGTCCTCGCCGCCCATCGCCGCGAAGTTGCGCCCCTCGTCCCAGGGGACGTAATCGTGTGGGTGCCAGTCGCGCGTCATGGACAGATGCCGGTTGACGTTCGCCTCCGCTTCGGGCTCCAGCTCGCGCAGTAGCTCCAGCTGAGTCAAGACTCGCGTCATTCCGATTTTCCTCCGTTGTGTGCGGTTGATTGGCTGCCTGCGGTTGATCGGCGCCACACATCCTACGGGACCGTAGGTTTGCATTCGGTGAACTGTATCGACGATCGGCGTTGTGCGACCCGCCGTTTCCGGGGAGTGCTGTAGATCACACCGACTCTGTGTCCACGGTACAGGTTCGTAGGAAACGAACAGGGGCGGCGAC
>NZ_JBAQXC010000368.1:0-6924 GCF_049299235.1 Rhodococcus sp. (in: high G+C Gram-positive bacteria)
GCAGCGAGGTCAGGCCACCGTAGGCGATGGCACCGGCACCGATCGCGACGGTCGGCAACAGCAGCGCCAGCAGCGGTGGCCGCCCGTGCGCCGCGCGTGCTGCGGGTCGGATTCGCGGCAACCGGGCAGCAGCGATCAGGCCGAGGGTGGGCACCACCGCACCGAGCACATACACCGGCGTCGTCGAGAAGTGCTGGGCAAGAAACAAACCCAGCGGAAGGCCGATCATCTGCGACGCGGCGATCGCGATACCGAGGGCGCCGGTCGCCCGGCCCAGTTGCCGGGCCGGGGCCAGTTCCGCGACGAGCGCGGCCGCCGCGACGGTGATCATGCCGAAACCGATGCCGCGTATCGCCGAGATCCCCAGGACCAGCGGCGGCGCGGTCGAGGCGAGCAACCCCAGCGACGGCAGGCCGAGCAGCACACACCCGGCGATCAGCAACGGCCGATGACCGCGGGAACGCATCAGCTTCGGCATCGCCACCTGGGTGAGCACCGTGGTCGCCATGAACATCGTCGTCACCGAACCGGCAAGTGCGTCGGTACCGCCCGCCTCCGCGATCGCCCACGGAACGACGGGCAGCAACAACGAGAATCCGCCGAACGCGGCGGCGGCGAGCACCCAGGCTGCCGGCAACCCACGGATACCGAGCAGGCCCGGCGAGTCCGTCACATCAACCTCAGGATCCCGGCGATCGCAGCGAGGAGCGTCAAGGCCAGCAGCACACCGGCGAACAGTTGGCTACCGGCCCGCCATGCCGACCAGGTTCCGCCGGCGCCGAGGCCCGCGAGCAGAAAGCAGCCGTAGGTCAGGAGAACATCCATGACTTACAGGCTGCCCTTGGTCGACGGAATGCCGGTGACCCGCGGGTCCGGTTCCACGGCTTCACGCAGCGCCCGCGCCACCGCCTTGAACTCGGCTTCGGTGATGTGATGCTGATCGCGGCCGTACAGCACCCGCACATGCAATGCGATGCGGGCGTGGAACGCGAACGACTCGAACACATGCTTGTTGATGACCGTCGCGTAGGGCACGCCCGGATATCCGCCGATCACCGAATGCACCATGTAGTCCGGTTCCCCGGTGTGCACGCAGTACGGCCGGCCCGACACGTCCACCGACGCGTGCGCGAGGGTCTCGTCCATCGGGATGAAGCAGTCACCGAACCGGCGGATACCCCGCTTGTCGCCGAGCGCCTGGTTGAAGGCCTGACCGAGCACGATCGCGGTGTCCTCGACGGTGTGGTGCGCCTCGATCTCGATGTCGCCCTTCGCGTGGACGGTCAGGTCGAAGCAGCCGTGCTGACCGAGCGCGGTGAGCATGTGGTCGAAGAACGGGACACCGGTCGCGATGTCGGTGCGTCCGGTGCCGTCGAGATTGATCTCGACGGAGATGCTCGACTCCTTGGTGGTGCGTTCGACCTTCGCGATCCGGTCGCTCATCGGGTTCCCTCGATTTCCGTTGCGGCGAGTTGTGCACTGACCCGCAACAATTCGTCGTTCTCGTGTGCCAGGCCGATTGTGGTGCGCAGGTAGCCGGGAATGCCGACGTCGCGGATGAGCACACCCTCGTCGAGGTAACGCTGCCAGGTGGCGGCGGCGTCCGCGAACCGGCCGAACAGGATGAAGTTGGCGTCCGACGGGATCACCTCGTAGCCGAGACGGGCCAGTTCCGCGGCGACCCGGATACGTTCGGCGGTCAGTTCCGCGACCGACCCGAGTGTCTCCTCGGCGTGCCGCAACGCGGCGCGCGCCGCGGCCTGGGTGATCACCGACAGGTGGTACGGCAGGCGCACCAGCAGCAGTGCCTCGACGACGGCGGGCGCCGCGGCGAGATAACCGAGGCGACCACCGGCGAACGCGAACGCCTTGCTCATGGTGCGCGAGACGATGACCTTCGCCGGGTATTCGTCGATCAGCGCGAGTGCGCTGGGCACCGCGGAGAACTCCGCGTACGCCTCGTCGACGATCACGATGCCCGGTGCGGCCTCGACGATCGCGCGCAACTGGTCGAGCGGGATGCTGTGCCCGGTCGGGTTGTTGGGGCTGGTGACGAACACCACGTCCGGCCTGCGATCCTCGATAGCCGCGACCGAAGCCGAGACGTCGAGGGTGAAGTCGTCGCGCCGGTAGGTCGCCAGCCAGTCGGTCTGGGTGCCGTCGGAGATGATCGGGTGCATCGAGTACGACGGCACGAACCCCATCGCACTGCGGCCGGGTCCACCGAACGCCTGCAGGATCTGCTGCAGGATCTCGTTGGATCCGTTTGCTGCCCACAGGTTTTCGATACCCACCGCGACACCGGTCTGACGGGTCAGGTAGGCGGCGAGGTCGGTGCGCAACGCAACCGCGTCACGGTCCGGGTAGCGGTGCAGGTCGCGGGCCGCCTCCCGCACCGACTCGGCGACGTCGTCGACCAGCGCGCGGGTCGGCGGGTGCGGGTTCTCGTTGGTGTTCAACTGCACCGGCACCGTCAACTGCGGCGCCCCGTACGCGGACTTGCCGCGCAGGTTCTCCCGCAGCGGCAGATCGTCGACGGTGATACGGCTGCCGGGCACGGTCCCGGTCTGCGCGGCGCTCATCGCAGCGCCTCGAAACGCAACCGCACGGCCTCACCGTGGGCGGGCAGATCCTCGGCGTTCGCGAGGGTGATGACGTGCCCGGCGACGTCCTGCAGTGCGTCGCGGCTGTAGTCGACGACGTGGATGCCGCGCAGGAAGGTCTGCACGCTCAGCCCGGACTGGTGCCGCGCGCAGCCGGCGGTGGGCAGCACGTGGTTCGAGCCGGCGCAGTAGTCGCCGAGACTGACCGGTGCCCACGGCCCGACGAAGATCGCGCCGGCGGCGCGGACGCGTGCGGCGACTGCGGAGGCGTCCTCGGTCTGGATCTCGAGGTGTTCGGCGGCGTACGCGTTGACGACCTGCAGGCCCTGCTCGATGTCGCCGACGAGGACGATGCCGGATTGGCTGCCCGTCAGCGCGGTCCGCACGCGTTCGCGGTGTTTGGTGATCTCGAGTTGCGCGGCGAGCGCGGTGTCGACCGCGTCGGCGAGTTCGGTGCTGGTGGTGACCAGCACCGAGGCGGCCATGACGTCGTGTTCGGCCTGGCTGATCATGTCGGCGGCGACGTGCACGGCGTCGGCGGTGTGGTCGGCGAGGATCGCGATTTCGGTGGGTCCGGCCTCGGCGTCGATGCCGACGACGGCGCGGCACAGCCGTTTGGCGGCGGTGACGTAGATGTTGCCGGGGCCGGTGATCATGTCGACGGGGGCCAGTTCGGCGTCGTCGACGTCGGTGCCGCCGTAGGACAGCAGCGCGACGGCCTGGGCGCCACCGACGGCCCACACCTCGTCGACGCCGAGCAGTGCGGCCGCGGCGAGGATCGTCGGGTGCGGCAGACCACCGAAGTCTTTCTGCGGCGGTGAGGCGACGACCAGGGATGCGACGCCGGCGGCCTGCGCCGGCACGACGTTCATCACGACGGACGACGGGTAGACGGCGTTGCCGCCGGGCACATACAGGCCGACGCGGTCGACGGGCACCCACCGTTCGGTGACGGTGCCGCCGGGGACCACCTCGGTGACGGTGTCGGTGCGGCGCTGCTCGGCGTGGACGAGGCGGGTGCGGGTAATGGCGACCTCGAGGGCCGCGCGCACGGCGGGGTCCAGGTCGGTGAGCGCCCGGTCGATCTCGGCCTGCGGGACGCGCACCTGCGCGGGCCGGACACCGTCGAACTTCTCGCTGTAGTCGAGGGCGGCGACGGCGCCGCGGTCGCGGATGTCGTCGACGACGGGACGGACGTGATGCAGCACCGCGTCCACGTCCACTCCGCCGCGGGGCAGGGCGCCCCTCAGCTCCGCAGTGGTGGGGGTACGACCGCGCAGGTCGGTGCGGGCAAGCATGAGGTGTCCTCTCTCGCAGAACAGGGATCCGCTCCATTATCCGCGATGAGCGCAACCGGGTTGTCGGCCCGTCCCCGGCAGCGCGGCGCACCGGTCCGGGGCGCGCCGATTTTCCGTGGTGGCCGGTCCTATGCTGGGCCGCATGGACGACGACGCACCGCTCCCGGCGACCCTCGGTGAGCTGATTCGCCGCCAGCGCGAACTCGCGGCGCTGCCGATGCGGCAACTGGCCGCGATGGTGGGGATCTCGAACCCGTATCTGTCGCAGATCGAGCGGAATCTGCGGGCGCCGAGCGATCGGGTGCTCAACGCGATCGCCGAGCAACTGCATCTGTCCGCGGACACCCTGGCGGCTCAGGCCGCCCCTGCCGCGGGCCCCGAGCAGTCCGCGGTGCTCCAGGCGATCCGGGAGGATCCCGATCTGACCACTCCGCAGCGCCGGTCGCTGGAGGAGATGTATGAGGCGTTCCGGGAAGTGACCGTCGCCAAGCGGCGCCGGGGCACGCGGGACGATCCGGACGAATCCCCCACGCGGTGACAGGATTCACATTCCGGCCGGGTTCGGTGAACTCGTCACGCTCCGGTCCAGGTGGGGCGCCTTTCGCTGCGCGGCGCCGCTACCTGCAGAGATCATCTACCTGGAAGTAAGGTGCGCGCCCCCGGCGGCGATGTCAACCTCGGGTTTACCGACCTCGACCCTCGGGCTTCCCCGACCTCGACCTGGAGTGCGCCGTGCTCGACCATGTGCAGAAGAAGTTGAAGTCCACCCTCGACCCGATCGGTTGGGCGCCCGCCGTCGCATCGGTGGCCGGGCGCGCGGTCCGCAATCCGCTGAAGGTGGCCTCGGCCACCACCGGATACACCGCACGGCTGGCGCGGATCCCCGCGGCCGCGACTCGCGTGTTCAACGAGGCCGAGCCGCAGCCGCCGATGCCGGTCGATCCGCGGGACGGACGGTTCGGCGACGCCGCGTGGCGTGAGAACCCCGCGTACTTCTCCGTGTTGCAGAGCTACCTGGCCAGCCGCGCCTTTGCGTTCGATCTCGTCGAGGCCGGCGCGGGGGACCCGTTGCAGGACGGCAAGGCCCGCCAGTTCACGAATCTGATGTTCGATGTGTTCGCGCCGTCGAATTTCCTGTTCAATCCGGGCGTGCTGACGCGCGCGTTCGATACCGGCGGGGCGAGCCTGTTGCGCGGCGCGCGGTTCGCGTTCGACGACCTCGCCAATCGGGGTGGGCGGCCGGTGAAGGTCGACATGGATGCGTTCACCGTCGGTGACAATCTTGCGGCGACCCCGGGCAAGGTCGTCTACCGCAACGATCTGATCGAGCTGATCCAGTACGTCCCGCAGACCGAGCAGGTGCACGAGATTCCGATTCTGGCGGCACCGCCGTGGATCAACAAGTACTACATTCTCGATCTCGCGCCGGAGCGCAGCCTGGTCGAATGGGCGGTGCGTCACGGCCGCACCGTGTTCATGATCTCGTACCGCAATCCGGACGAGTCGATGCAGAACGTGACCATGAGCGACTACTACGTCCAAGGCATCGCCTCCGCGTTGGACGTCGTCGAGGAGATCACCGGGATGTCCCGGATCGAGGTGCTGTCCTTCTGCCTCGGCGGCGCGATGGCGGCGATGGCGGCGGCGCGTCTGGCGGCCGACGGAGACCGCCGCATCTGTGCGTTGACGATGCTCAACACGCTGCTCGACTACGGCGATGTCGGGGAACTGGGTTTGCTGACCGATCCGGCGACCCTCGACAACGTCGAGTTCCGGATGCACGCCCAGGGTTTCCTGTCCGGTCAGGAGATGGCGGGCAGCTTCGACATGATCCGCGCCAAGGATCTGATCTTCAACTACTGGGTGTCGCGGTGGATGAAGGGTGAGAAGCCGAAGGCGTTCGACATTCTGGCGTGGAACGAGGACAGCACCCGCATGCCCGCGGCCATGCACGCGCACTATCTGCGGTCCCTGTACGGGCGGAACGAACTCGCCAAGGGGGTGTACGAACTCGACGGTGCGACATTGAAGTTGACGGACGTCGAGTGCGATACGTACATCGTCGGTGCGATCAACGATCACATCGTGCCGTGGACGTCGTCGTACCGGTCGGTGGAGTTGCTCGGCGGCTCGGTGCGGTTCGTGCTGTCCAACGGCGGTCACATTGCGGGAGCGGTGAATCCGCCCGGACCGAAGTGCTGGTTCGAATCCGTCGGTGCACCCGACGCGGACACCCCCGATGTTCTCCCGGAGCAGCCGCAGCAGTGGAAGGACCGGGCGAGCAGGACCGCGGGGTCGTGGTGGGAGGACTGGACGGCGTGGTCGACCGCGCGTGCCGGTGCGTTGGTGGCGGCGCCGTCGCTGGGCAGTGCCGCGCATCCGGTGCTGTGCGATGCACCGGGCACCTACGTCTTCGGCTGACTCCGCTAGCGCATTAGCATTCATTATGCTAACTTGCTAACAGCGTTGTTCGAGGCGCTTCCCCACCGACCAAAGGATTCGTCATGACCTCCCCCAAGACCACTCCCGCCGCCAAGACCGCCACAGACGCCACCGACGCTGCCGCGAAGGCGGCCACCGCCGCCGCCCAGAAGGTCGCCGCGTCCGCCACCCAGGCGACCACCCGGGCCACCGAGGAACTGAGCAAGGCCGTCGACGACACCACCGCCCGCGTGACCGACTTCAACACCAAGATCGTCGACGCCGCCAAGCAGAGTGGCAACCTCGCCGTCGACACCTACGAAAAGTCCGTCATCAGCGTCCTCGACCTGCAGGACAAGCTCGCCGCGGCCACCCCGATCGAGTGGGTCGCCGACCTCGCCAAGGCGCAGGTCTCGTTCGCCCGCGAACTGACCACCACCACCGTCACCACCGCCCGCGACCTCCTCAAGTGAACATCGTGCGTCCCGTCCGCACATCGAAGGACGGGAAACGCACACCCGCTCCCGGTCCGTCGGCTTAGGCTGCGGCATGAACGCCGTCTCGCCCGCCGCGATCGCCGCGGCCCCCTTTCACATCGGGGC
>NZ_JBAQXC010000369.1:0-29311 GCF_049299235.1 Rhodococcus sp. (in: high G+C Gram-positive bacteria)
GGCTGACCCGCCGTGTGCACCGTCTGGTGTACGGAGACGGCATCGACTCCGCCAGTGCGGTCCGGAACCTGGGCAGGCACTTCGCGGACGCGGGCACCCCCCGTCGTCTCCTCGGCGACCTCGCCGCAGGCATCGGCACCGCGCTCCGGCTCGAATCGGTCACCGTACGTCGGGACGGCGAGATCCTCGCCCGCTGGGGAGAACCGGCCGGCCACGCCGAGGACCTGCTGCTCGCCGCCGGAACCCTCACGGTGACGGCACCACCCGGCGAAACCCTCGGTCCGCGCAGCCTGCGCGCACTCGGTGAACTCGCCTCGGTCGTGGAAGCCGGGCTCGTCGTACTGCGGTCCGCCGAGGAACTCGACGCTGCGCGGGCGCAGCTCACCGAGGCACGTCTCGAGGAACGACGCACCATCCGCCGGGAACTGCACGACGGGCTCGGTCCGTCCCTCGCCGGCATCCGGCTCGGACTGCACGGCGCGCGCAACCTCGCTGCCACGGACACCCCGGCCGCGTTGGAACTGATCGACGCGCTGCTCCGCGAGTTGGACCATCAGGTCGAAGGCGTGCGCGAACTGTCCCGCGGGCTGCTTCCGCCCGTACTCGACGAACTGGGACTCGTCGCCGCGATCGACGAGCTCGCCGGGGCACATGCACACACCGGATTCAAGATCGAGGTGGACGCCGATGCTCCCGCCGGACTGTCCGGCGCGGTCGCCGCCGCGGCATACGGCATCACCGTCGAAGCGGTGACCAATGCCCGCCGCCACTCCGGCGCCGACGGATGTGCGGTCCGTATCCGCAGCACCGGGGAGCTGCTCACCGTCGAGGTCAGCGACGACGGTCGCGGCGCGAGGCCCGGCACCCGCACCGGTGTCGGCACCCACACCATGCGTGAACGCGCGCGCGACGTCGGCGGCGTCGTCGACATCGCCGCGGGCGACCCGCGCGGAACAGTGGTGTGTGCCCGCCTACCGTGGGCAGCCACGTCCCCGGTCGTTCCCGCAGGAGGAACATGAGCATCCGCGTCGCCGTCGTCGACGACCACCCCCTGTTCCGACTCGGGATGGTCGCGCTGCTCGGCACCCTCGACGGCATCGACGTGGTCGTCGAGGCCAGTTCGGTGCAGCAGGCACTCGACGTGGTGACCGCGGACGTCGATGTGGCTCTCATGGACATCGAGCTCGGCGACGGCTCCGGGATCGAAGCGACCGGCAGTCTCCTCGCCCGGCATCCGGGCCTGCGTGTGCTGATGGTGACGATGCACGAGGACGCCGATCTGCTCGTCGCCGCGATACGCGCCGGGGCCCGCGGATACCTCGTCAAAGGTGCCGATCCGTCCGGGGTGGAACGGGCGATTCGGGCCGTCGCGAACGGGGAGATCATCGTCGGCGCGGCGGTCGCGGCCACAGCGCTGGATGTGATGGCCGCATCCCGAGCGGTCGCGCACGGTGCATTCCCCGAGTTGACGGCCCGCGAACGCGAGGTGCTCGACCTGATCGCGCGGGGCTACGACAACGCCAGGATTTCGCGGCGTCTCGTTCTCAGCCAGAAGACGGTGCGCAACCACGTGTCGAACGTCCTGGGCAAGCTCGGCGCCGTGGATCGCGCGACCGCGATCGTGCGGGCACGCGAAGCCGGACTCGGTTCCTGAGCGCTCGCTCAGTTCGGTCACGGACTCCGATCGGTTCGGTCCTTAACCGGTCACCCGGGCTCCCATAGGGTGGGGCGGGCGGGGTGCCTGCCGCTGTCACGGCGGACGGCGCCCGCCACCATCGACAGCACGGGAAGGAACCTCGCACTGTGACCACCGAGGCATTCATCTATGAAGCCATCCGAACTCCGCGCGGCCGCGGCAAGAAGACCGGGTCGCTGCATTCGGTCAAGCCGATTTCCCTGGTCACCGGTCTGATCGACGAACTGCGTGTCCGCTTCCCCGATCTGGACGAGAACCGCATCTCCGACCTGATCCTCGGAGTGGTCAGCCCGGTCGGCGATCAGGGCTCGGACATCGCCCGCACCGCGGTGACGGCCTCCGGGATGCCCGTCACCACCGGTGGCGTGCAGATCAACCGCTTCTGCGCGTCCGGTCTCGAGGCCGTCAACATGGCGGCGCAGAAGGTCCGTTCGGGCTGGGACGAACTCGTCCTCGCCGGCGGTGTCGAGTCCATGTCGCGGGTGCCGATGGGCTCCGACGGTGGTGCGTGGATGCTCGATCCCGCCACCAACTACGACAGTTACCTGGTGCCGCAGGGCATTTCGGCCGATCTCATTGCGACCATCGAGGGCTTCAGTCGCGAGGACGTCGACGCGTACGCCCTGCGTTCGCAGCAGCTCGCCGCGGCCGCGTGGTCCGGCGGCTACTTCGCCAAGTCGGTGGTCCCGGTCAAGGACCAGAACGGCCTGACCATCCTCGACCACGACGAGCACATGCGCCCCGACTCCACCCTCGACGGTCTCGGCAAGCTGGCTCCGTCCTTTGCCGCGGTCGGTGACATGGGCGGCTTCGACGCCGTCGCGCTGCAGAAGTACCACTTCGTCGAGAAGATCAACCACGTCCACCACGGTGGCAACAGCTCCGGCATCGTCGACGGCGCCGCGCTGGTGCTCGTCGGTACCGAACAGGCAGGCAAGGATCTCGGCCTGACACCCCGCGCCCGCATCGTCGCGACCGCCACCTCCGGTGCCGATTCGACGATCATGCTGACCGGGCCCACCCCGGCCGCGCACAAAGCGCTCGCCGCTGCGGGCCTGACGGTCGACGACATCGACCTCTTCGAGATCAACGAGGCGTTCGCTGCGGTCGCGCTGAAGTTCCAGAAGGACCTGCAGATTCCCGACGAGAAGCTCAACGTCAACGGCGGTGCCATCGCGATGGGGCACCCGCTCGGCGCAACCGGCGCGATGATCACCGGCACCATGATCGACGAGCTCGAGCGCCGCGGAGCCAAGCGCGCCCTCGTCACCCTGTGCATCGGTGGCGGTATGGGCGTCGCCACCATCATCGAGCGCGTCTGACGCTCACGAACCGATTCAGGAGAGACGAAACAGTGAGCGAGCAGAACATCATCGCCTGGGAGCAGGACGCCGACGGCATCGTCGTGCTCACCATCGACGACCCGAACCAGGGCGCGAACACCATGAACGACCGGTACATCAGCTCGATGCGGGAGACCGTCGACCGGTTGCACGCCGAGAAGGATTCCATCACCGGTGTCGTGCTGACCTCCGGCAAGAAGACGTTCTTCGCCGGCGGTGACCTGAAGAACATGATCAAGTCGGGGCCGGACGACGCCGAGCACATCTACAACCACAGCCTGAATCTCAAGGCTGATCTCCGCCGCCTCGAGACCCTCGGTAAGCCGGTCGTCACCTGCATCAACGGTGCCGCACTCGGCGGTGGCCTCGAGATCGCACTGGCCACTCACCACCGCATCGCCGCAGACGTGCGTGGCGTCAAGATCGGTCTGCCCGAGGTCACTCTCGGCCTGCTCCCGGGCGGCGGCGGCGTCGTCCGCATGGTCCGCAAGTTCGGCATCTTGACCGCACTGACCCAGCACTTGCTGCAGGGCCAGCAGCGGGCGCCGCAGCAGGCCCTCGAAGCCGGCGTCGTCGACGAGGTCGTCTCCTCCGTGGAGGAGTTGGTCCCGGCGGCGAAGGCATGGATCAAGGCCAACCCCGAATCCGGTGTGCAGCCGTGGGATGTCAAGGGCTACAAGATCCCCGGCGGCACCCCGGCCACCCCGGCGTTCGCAGCGAACCTGCCCGCCATCCCGGCGAACCTGCGTAAGCAGCTCAAGGGCGCGAATATGCCGGCGCCGCGCGCGATCCTCGCCGCCGCCGTCGAGAGCAGCCAGGTCGACATCGACAACGCGCTGAAGATCGAGTCCCGCTACTTCACCTCGCTGGTCACCGGCCACGTCGCGAAGAACATGATCCAGGCGTTCTTCTTCGATATCCAGGCCATCGGCTCCGGTGCCTCACGTCCGAAGGACGTGCCGAAGCGGGAGATCAAGAAGGTCGGTGTCCTCGGTGCAGGCATGATGGGCGCCGGCATCGCGTACGTGTGCGCGAAGGCCGGAATCCCGGTGGTGCTCAAGGACGTCGAGCTCGCCGCTGCGGAACGCGGTAAGGGCTACGCGGAGAAGATCGAGGCCAAGGCGCTGTCCCGTGGCAAGACCACCGAGGAGAAGTCGCAGGCACTGCTGGCCCTGATCACCCCGTCTGCCGACCCGGCCGACTTCGCGGGTGTCGACTTCGTCGTCGAGGCCGTCTTCGAGTCCCCGGACCTGAAGAAGAAGGTCTTCCAGGAGATCGAGGACATCGTCGACGCCGACGCCCTGCTGGGTTCGAACACCTCGACGCTGCCGATCACCGATCTGGCGACCGGCGTGAAGCGGCCCGAGGACTTCATCGGCGTGCACTTCTTCTCGCCCGTCGACAAGATGCCGCTGGTCGAGATCATCCGCGGTGAGAAGACCTCCGACGAGGCTCTCGCGCGGGTGTTCGACTTCGTGCAGAAGATCCGCAAGACCCCGATCGTGGTCAACGACTCGCGCGGCTTCTTCACCTCGCGCGTCATCGGCACGTTCGTCAACGAGGCCATCGGGATGGTCGCCGAGGGCATCGAGCCGGCCACCATCGAGCAGGCGGGTATGCAGGCCGGTTACCCGGCGGCGCCGCTGCAGCTCTCCGACGAGCTGAACCTGACCCTGATGCAGAAGATCCGCGCCGAGTCGAAGGCCGCCGCGATCGCCGAGGGCAAGACGCTGCCCGCCGATCCGGCCGGTGACGTCATCAACTACCTGGTCGAGGGCAACGACCGCAAGGGTCGCCTCGGTGGCGCCGGCTTCTACGACTACACGGACGGTAAGCGCACCGGCCTGTGGCCGGGCCTGCGCGACCACTTCAAGTCCGGTTCGGCGACCCCGCCGATCCAGGATCTGATCGACCGCATGCTCTTCATCGAGGCGATCGAGGCGGTCAAGTGCTTCGACGAGGGCGTCATCACGTCGTCGGCCGACGCCAACATCGGTTCGATCATGGGGATCGGCTACCCGGCCTGGACCGGTGGCGTCAGCCAGTTCGTCACCGGCTACCCGGGCGGCAAGGAAGGTTTCGTCGCGCGCGCCGAGGAACTTGCCGCCAAGTACGGCGAGCGTTTCACGCCCCCGGCGAGCCTGCTGAGCTGAGCGGGTCTCATCCCGTACGACGACACCCCCGGACCGGTTCTACCGGTCGGGGGGTGTTCGGGTCAGTTCGCCACCTCGTATCAGGCGAGTCGTAGCGGCAGCACACTCCTGTGCGTCTTGTCGTCGACATCGACCTCGGACAGGTGTACTTCCACACCGAAAGTCTTGCGCAAGTTGCCTGCGGTGATCATCTCCTCGACTGTCCCGAACCGTGATGTCCGGTCGCGGCCGAGGATCATCGCGTGATCGGCGACCCGTAATGCGTGTGCGGGGTAGTGGGTGTTCATGATCACCAGGAGGTTGCGTTGGGCGACGAGTTGCTCGAGCAGATTCAACACGATCAGTTGATTGCGGAAATCGAGACCGGTCTCCGGCTCGTCGAGCACGAGTATCCGCGGATTCGCGGCGAGTGCCCGCGCAATCAGGACCATTTGGAACTGTCCGCCACTCATCTGTCCGCATGGCACACGTGCCAGATGAGTGATGCCGATCTCGTGCATCACCGCTTCCGCTGCGGCCTCGTCTTCGGGGCGTGGCTGCGCCAGCGTGTGCAAATGTGCTGCGCGGCCGATGATCACCATATCGAGTCCGCTCAGCGATAGGGCTCCGGCGCTTCTCGCCTGGGGAACATAGGCGACCGTCTTCCACAGATCGGCACTGCGCATCCGGGCGATGTCCACATCGTCGATCATTGTGCGTCCGGAGGTCCAGGGTAGAAGTCCCAGGATGCAGCGCAGCAGGGTGGTCTTTCCTGCGCCGTTGGGTCCCAGAACGGCCATGAGGTGACCTGGGCCCAGCTCGAGATCGATGTCGGTGAGGATGGGCTTCGACTTCCGATATCCGAAGCAGCCCTTCTCGATACGCATCATTGCCACCCTCCTCCTGTCCGGCGTAGAAGGTAGATGAAAAACGGTGCTCCGAGTACGGAGGTGACCACCGAGATCGGAATTTCCGAGGCTGCGACCGATCGCGCCACGGTGTCGATCGCGACGAGGAAGATCGCGCCCAGGAGTGCACCGACCGGCACGATGAATCGGTTGTTGTTACCGCAGATCATGCGCGCGCAATGGGGGATCAACAGGCCGATCCAGCCGACTTGGCCGCACATCGACACCACCGAGGCGGTGATCAGCGTTGCCGCTCCGATGATCACGGCTCTGATGCGGCGCACGTTCATGCCGGCCGCGCGGCTTTCGTCTTCGCCCAGCGCGAGGACGTTGAGCCGCCAGCGAAGCAGGTAGATGATCGCGATGCCGCCGAGGATGAGCGGGGCACCGATGAGCAGGCTGTCGAAGCTTGCGCCGGCAAGGCTGCCCATGAGCCAGTACGTGATCTGCGGAAGCTTGTCGTTGGGATCGGCGGTGTACTTCAGGATCGAGATCACCGCGTTTGCCAACGCACCGACCATGACACCGGCCAGGATGAGCATCACGATGCCGGTGCCCTGTTTGGTCTTGGAGATCATCGTGGTGAGCACGACCGTGACGACGCCGGCAACGAGCGCCAGCAACTGCATGCCGATCAAGGACATGTTCAGCAACAGTGCGACGACGGCACCGATCGAGGCGCCCGACGTGACTCCGAGGGTGTCGGGGGTGGCAAGTGGATTTCCGAACAGGCTTTGAAATGCTGCGCCCGCACAGGCCAGGCCTGCGCCGGCCAGCGCGGCCAGCAGGATGCGGGGCATACGCAGGCCGAAGACGACGGAATCGACCGGCTCACCGAACGTGCCGCCGTTCATCGCGGCGGACAGTGATCCGACGACCTCCTCGATCGTCAGCGGATAGCGGCCGAGCATCAGGGCGACGAGTATGCCCCCGGCAAGTCCGGCGACGAGCACCAGCGCCACGGAACTGCGCAGGTGCCCGTCGCGGACGGCAAGATTCGTCATTCGGACGTGGAGCCGAGCAGGATCGACTCGGCCTGCTCGGCGGTCAGCTCGAAGTTGTAGACGCGTTCGTAGTAGTCCTGCGTCATACCAGTGAGGTCGGCGTCGCCGAATAGCTCGGGGTAGATCACCGACCCGATCCAGTTGGCGACCAGCGGGGCATCCGGGTTCGGCGTGAACCAACTCCACATGCCCAGCCCGTTCGAGTACACCTCACCCTCCTGAACCGCGCGCAGCGAGGCAAGGTCCAATCCGTCCGCGGTATTGCCGAGCAGCTGGTCGACGGTCAGTCCTGCCTGGCCGGACCCACCGATCAGCACGACATCGGGATCCCAGGCGAGTACCTGCTCGGCGTTGACCGGCGCGAGTGGTTGCTCGGCACCAACTGCTGCATTGTCGGCATTCGCCGTCTGCAGCCAGTAGTAGCCGAAGAAGGGGGTTTCTCCCGCTACGCGCAACGTTCCCGCAGAGTAGTTGAATATGATCATCGCGTTCTTGCGGGCATCATCGGTCACCCGCCCGGCGCGTTGCTGTGCCTCGATGACCAGCTCCTGCCCGTATTCGACGATCGCATCCGTTTTGCCGGGTTCCTGGAACACCTCCTCCAGCAGGTTCAACCAGTCGACATAGACCGTGGTGGGGTCTCCGCTCGTCGCAAACCCGACGGCTGGAATCCCGGCGGCTTCGAAGAGTTCGCCGTGCTCGGAGTTGTTGGCGTTGTAGAACACGACATCAGGTTTCAAGGTGAGAAGCGTTTCGACGTTCAACTCACCGTCGGAGTAGTAGCTCGAATCGACGTCGAGAATCTCCGGAGCCATCTCCGCGACGACGGTGTCCTGCAGTGAATCGACGACAGCCTGGGACATACCGACCAGGTGCGGAGCCTCGCCGCCGTGATAGGCGAGATAGGTCGACGCAATGGGGATTTCGTCGATCGCCACTCGCTCGATCTCGGCCGGGATCTCCACCTCCTCGCCGGTATGGTCGACGATGGTGATGGTTCCGGCATCGGATTTCGTGGTGTCGGAGGACATGCCGTCCGACGATCCGGACGAACATCCGGACAGGGCGAGGGCCGCGGTGATCGCGGCTACGGTGAGTCGTCGCGCCGGTGTCTTCGCTGCGAGTATTCGGTTCACGGCCGTCATCCCAGAAGGAAGGTCACGATGACCCTGGCGGCCTCCACGGAGTGCACGGCGTGGGGGACTCCGGCCTCGAGGTGCAGGATCGCTCCCTGCTCCATGCGGTACGTGGTCTCGCCGACGACGAAGTCGACCGAACCCTGTGCGATCTGCACGATGATCGGCGACGTCGCGGAATGTTCGGGCAGTTCGACCCCGGCATCCAGCGCCACGTGCGTGATCCTGAATCCCTGCCCCGAGTGTGCGCGATGCGGCGAGTAGGTCCCGGGCCTGATGGGGTTCTGTTCCGCGAGGTCGGTGAGGCCGGCGGCGACGAGCACGGCGGGTGCTGTAGTGGACTCGGCAGGTGACATGCGATGTGAACCCTTCGTGGTGAGGTGCCCGGGGCAGGCTGCGACGTTTCGGAGCCTGCTCACCGAGGCTCCAAATAGTAATGTTAGCCTTTGCTTACTCAATGGCTATTGTGGCAACGTCGCGAGTCGCTGTCGGTTGCCGCGGCAACATTCGGTGGAAGGCGCGACGATGACCCTTGCGGACACGCAGTGCGAGGTATTCGATGCCGACATCGTGGCCTCGGTCATCTTTGCCGGTTTCACACACGAAGAGGTCCGCCGTGTCACCTCCTGTCTCGGCGTCAGGAGTCTGACCTTCGGTCGAAGCGAAGTGTTGGTGCGTGAGGGCGAGAGTGCCCATGCCGTCGGCCTGGTGCTGGAGGGAACGGTGCTCTCGAGTCAGACGGATGCCGATGGTGCGCGACATCTGATGGAGATCGTCGAAGTAGGCGAAGTCTACGGTGAGGACCTGCTGAGAGATTCGGATCGGCGCACACATCGGACGATCACCGCGGCTTCGCCGGGCCGGGTTCTTCTCATCGGGATGGATCGCATCGTCGATTCGAACGGACCGCTGTGCGAACTGCGCTCACGTGTTGTGGAGAACCTGTTCAAGGTGATGACCAACAAGAATCGAAAGCTGGAATCACACCTGCGGATGGTGTCGCAGCGATCGTTGCGGTCGAGAGTTACACACTTCCTCGCGGAGCAGGCCGAGCGCAACGGCTCGTCGACATTCATGGTGTCGGTGAATCGAGCTCAACTCGCCGACCACCTCAACGCCGATCGCGCTGCGCTCTCCCGCGAGCTTTCCCGCATGAGATCGGAGGGGCTGATCGACTACTACCGCAGTAGCTTCCGGATCCTCGGCTCGCACCGGTCGGGGAGCCGCAGTCGTTGATATCGGGCTGCGAGCCGAGGACCCGCCCCGCACGCTGTCCTACGCCACCCACCAGGGGCGCAGCGGGGTGAGCGACCGCTGGTCGGGGCCGAGCTTGACCGCCAGAACATGGTGCAGCTGAACGATATTGCGCTCGAATCCGAGTCGGGAGCCGGCCATGTACAGACCCCACACACGCGCGGTCCCCTCACCGACCTCGGCGACGCACGCGTCCCAATTGGCCTCGAGGTATTCGCACCAGCCCTTCAGCGTCAGGGCGTAGTGCGGACGGAGGTTCTCCTCGTGGAGTACCTCGAATCCGACGTCCTGCGCTTCGGTGATGATCCGGCCGGAGCCGGTCAGTTCCCCGTCGGGAAAAACGTAGCGGTCGATGAACCCGCCCGCCTTCATTTTTCCGTTGTTACGGGGGCGGGTGATGCAGTGGTTGAGCAACAGACCCCCGACCCGCAGCTTGCTGTGCAGCAACCCGAAGTATGCCGGGTAGTTGCCGACCCCGATGTGCTCGGTCAATCCGATCGACGAGATCGCGTCGAAACCGGTCTCCGGAACATCGCGGTAATCGGAATACCGCACTTCGGCGAGGTCGCTCAACCCTTCCGCGGCGATCGCCCGTTGTGCCCACTCCGCCTGCTCGCGCGACAGCGTCGCGCCGATCACCTTGACTCCGCGTCGCGCCGCGTACCGGACCATTCCACCCCAGCCGCAACCGATGTCGAGCAGTCGATCGCCGGGCTTCAAGTTCAACTTGTCGAAAACGATGCGGTACTTGTTTTCCTGCGCGTCCTCGAGTGACTGGTCTTCGGACTCGAACAGCGCGCACGTGTACGTCATCGACGGGCCGAGCACCATCTCGTAGAATGCATTCGACACGTCGTAGTGGTGGTGGATGACCTCGGCGTCGCGAGTGCGGGAATGCCTCAGCCCCTCCGCGATCCGGCGCCAGCGCGGCAGATGCTCCTGCGGTGGCGGCGCGATCGGACGCAGCAGTTCACGACCGAGCGACCGTGCGATGTGAGCGAGAACGAGCGCGGGGGGACGTTCGAAGTGAAGGTCTCCCAACGATTTCAGGAGCTCGTATGGATTTCCGGGATGGACGCCCTTGGGTTCGAGATCGCCGGCGACGTATGCGCGGGCCATGCCGAGGTCGCCGGGGGCGGTGGCGATGTAGGTCGCGCCCCGGGGTGTGGTCAGGTCGAGACCGAACGGCGAATCCATCGGTCCCACAGCGGATCCGTCGTATGCGGTGAACCGGAGCGGCATCTCGCCGCCGGTGACGATCTCGACGATCTCCGCCAGGTTCAGCTTGTCATCGTGTCCGCCCGCACCGCCGGTTGTCGGCTCCGTCTTGAATGTGGTCATTTTCGATGCACCGCCTTCGCGAAGAGGTCCAGCAGGCGGGACCCTGGGTCGTATTTTCGTTTCAGAGCGGGATATTCGTCCCCGCCGTAGTACAGCGACTCGAAATCGTCGCGTGAATAGTAGGAATCGGAGTACAGCGACTTGTGGCCGTCGAGTTCGGCGACCTTGCTTTCGATCGTCCGGTTCGCGGCACCCTCGATATTGCCGGGTTCGGACGGCACCGACGACCAGAATCCGACGTTGACGTACGTGCGCTTCGGTTCGAGGGGGTACAGCGGCCACGGACGCTGGGCATCGAACGACACCGCGTCGTACGGGGCGCTGCGATCACGGAGTCGCAGTGGACACAACCACACCGGTTCGATCGGGAATTCGGCGAGGAACCATCGCACGAATTCGGCGGTTCGCTCGATGGGGACTTCGATGTCCTGCACGACGCGTTCGCGCGGCGGGTTGCCCTTACGTGCCTCGATCCGATCGGCGACACGATACTTGTGGTCCAGCGCAATGAGTTTCCAGTAAAAACTGCTGCGCAGCAGCTTCTTCGGCCACACTCGTCGTATGGTCGGGTTCTGGGCACCGAATGCGCGGGAGCACCAGAACCAGTCGGTGTCCCAACGCCACAGATAGTCGCGGATCGTCAGCCGATCGACCTTGGGATGATTCACCGAATTGTGTTGAATCGAACGGTAATAGACGTTCCGGCCCGTGTAGTCGCTGACCGGGCCCGATTCGTCGGTCCGGGTGCCGAGGCTCAGGTACTGTTCGGTCGCCGAGAACACCGTGCCGTCGAGATAGTCGACCTCGACACCCGCGTAATTGCGTTCGTTGCTGATGCGATCCAATGCGGCCTGCAACTCGCCGAGCGAATCGAACCGCAGATGCCGCAGCGCGACATACCGTTTCACCGGTTCGAGTTCGATACGCAACCGGGTGGCATAGCCGAGTGAACCGTATGAATTGGGGAATCCGCGGAACAGGTCGGCATGCTCGCCGTCCGGTGTCGCGGTGACGATCTCGCCCGAACCGGTGAGAATGTCCATCTCCAGTACGGATTCGTGCGGCAGGCCGTTGCGGAACGACGTCGATTCGATGCCGAGTCCGGTGACTGCGCCACCGAGCGTGATCGTTTTGAGTTGCGGCACGACGAGCGGTACGAGCCCGTAGGGGAGTGTCGCGTCGACCAGATCTTCATAGGTGCACATCCCCGCGACATCGGCGGTCCGTGACTTCGGGTCGACAGAGATCACGCCACCGAGACCGGACACATCGAGTCCCGGCGCGATCGCCGCGGCTCGGGTACGAAAGAGATTCGATGTCTTCTTGGCGAGCCGAACCGGCGCGTTCGCGGGAATGCTCCGATAGGAGCGCAGCAGGCGGTCCACGCCGTCACGATGCGCCGATACTCCGGTCGGAACGATCTGGCGTGGCGTACTCGGCATTCGGCTCCCCCTTCGGCTGTGCGATTGCGGGCGCAATCCACAATAGTCCGGAGAGCCGAGTCCGTCCGGATACCGCGCAGACTCGTCGCGGTACCGGTCGCGCGATCGGCTCCAGCTCGAAACACGACACCAGGAGGTCTTCATGGCGCAGGTCAGTGCAAGCAGTTCGATTCAACTCGCGGCAGCCCCCGATCGGGTCCTTGCCGCTCTCGCGGACTACGAGACGGTGCGTCCGCGCATCCTGTCCGAGCACTACACCGACTACCGCGTCGTGTCGGGTGGTCAGGGCGAGGGAACAGTCGCGCAGTGGAAGCTGCACGCCACCGAGAAGCGGATCCGCGACATTCGGGCACAGGTGTCGGTGGCGGGCAGCACGATCACCGAGCAGGATGCGAATTCGACGCTGGTCACCACGTGGTCCGTGGTGCCCAACGGCACCGGGTCGACGGTCGTGACCCTGACGCAGTGGAAGGGTGCGGGCGGCATCGGCGGCTTCTTCGAGCGCACCTTCGCGCCGCTCGGGCTGCGCAAGATTCAGCAGCAGGTGCTCGAGAACCTGCGGCGCGAACTGGACTGAGACCGGACCGGGCGGGTCCGCTCCTCACCCGAGGAACACGACGATCCCCGCGACGACCGCGCGCGCGAGTTGCGCGCGGCCCGCGGGGTCGGTCATGAGCGCGGCATCATTCGCGTTGCGCATGTTGCCGGTTTCGACGAGGACGGACGGGCGTTGCGACAGGTTGAGTCCGGTGAGGTCGTCGCGGCCGACGAGGCCGTCGACACCCAGATAGGTCGACGGGGTGATACCGGCGGTGACCAGCGCGTCGCGGATCGACGTCGCCAACGAGACGGACGGTCCCGCCTGGGTCTCGTTGAGCGGCGGAGCCGAGTAGTTCACGTGGAATCCGTGCGCGTCGGCTGCGGCACCGTCGGCGTGCAGGCTGACCACCGCGTCCGCGGCCGAGTCGTTCGCGTCCTGGGCGCGCCGGTCGACACAGCTACCGACGGAACTGTCGTCGGACCGGCTGAGCAGGACGTGGGCGCCGAGCGCGACGAGTTCACCCCGGACCAGTTCGGCGAGTTGCCAGGTGAAGGTGTGTTCGGCGTATCCGTCGTTCGTCGACGTTCCGGTGGTCTGACAGTCCTTGGTGCCGCCCCGGCCGGTGGGGACCTGGCTGGTGAGGGTGTGATCGTTCGCCCCGCTGTGCCCGGGGTCGAGGTATACGGTCCGGCCGGCGAGCGGACCTGCCGGTTGCGCCGGCGCGGATGCGGCCCCCGCGACCAGGGTCGCGGAAACGACTGTGGCAGCGGAGAGGGAGACGATCCATCCGGACGACCGGCGTAGACGCATTCCGCTACGGTACCGGCGAGCGACTACCCTGACTGTGGAAAACCTCCAGAAAGGACGTGCCCGTGCAGCCCGGTGGAATGCCCGATATGCAACAACTCCTCGCCCAGGCCCAGCAGATGCAGCAGCAGTTGATGTCCGCCCAGGCGGAGATGGCCGATGCGGAGGTTACCGGTCAGGCCGGTGGTGGTCTCGTCACCGCGACCGTCAAGGGCACCGGTGAGGTCGTCGCGGTGCACATCGACCCGAAGGTCGTCGACCCCGAGGACGTGGAAACACTGCAGGATCTGCTGATCGGCGCCATCGCCGATGCGTCGGCGAAGGCGCAGGAGATCGCCGCGGAGAAGCTCGGCCCGTTGGCCGGTGGCCTCGGGGGCGGTATCCCGGGTCTGCCCGGGTTCTAGAGGCCGAACGTGTACGAGGGACCGGTCCAGGATCTGATCGACGAACTCGGCAAGTTGCCGGGTGTCGGACCGAAGAGCGCTCAACGCATCGCGTTCCACTTGTTGTCGGTGGAGCCGCCGGAGATCGACCGACTGCAGGCGGCGTTGCAGAAGGTCCGGGACGGCGTTCGCTTCTGCGAGGTATGCGGAACGGTGTCGGATCACGAACGTTGCCGGATCTGCGCGGATCCGCGGCGCGACCGCACCCAGATCTGTGTGGTCGAGGAACCGAAGGACGTGCAGGCCATCGAACGCACCCGGGAGTTCCGGGGTCGGTATCACGTGCTCGGTGGTGCGCTGGATCCACTCAACGGTGTCGGTCCGGATCAGTTGCGTATCCGGGAGTTGTTGACGCGCATCGGCAACCAGGAGGACGGGGTAGACGTCGCCGAGGTGATCATCGCGACGGATCCGAACACCGAGGGGGAAGCCACCGCGACGTATCTGGTGCGGATGCTGCGCGACTTCCCCGGGTTGGCCGTCACCCGGCTCGCGTCGGGTCTGCCGATGGGCGGCGACCTCGAATTCGCCGACGAACTGACGCTCGGCCGCGCGTTGTCCGGACGGCGGGCGCTGTAGTCGTGTCGGGTCGTGGGGAGACGGCAGCCGGGCAGGCGGCACCGGGAATGCCGGAGCGCCGCCGTCGGACGGCCGAGGAGACCCGGAAGCTGATCGTCGATGCGGCCGGTGTCGCGTTCGCGACCCGGCCGTACCGCGAGATCACCTTGAAGGATATTGCCGAGGATGCCGGGGTCAGTGCGTCGCTCATCATCAAGTATTTCGGTTCCAAGGAACTGCTTTTCGAGGAACTGATCGACTTTCACAGCGCCGCCGAAACGCTGTTCCACGGGCCGGTCGAACAACTCGGCGAGCGCATGGTCTCGCTGTTCGCGCGACCCAGCGATCCGTATCGGCCACTGTCGATGAACATCTTGTTCATGAGCGGGACCAGCGAGGAGAGCAGCCGTACGCTGCGGGAGAACTACTCGACGCAGATGATCGACGCGCTCGCTGCGCGGTTGCCGGGTCCGGACGCGCGACTGCGGGCCGAACTGGCGCTGTCGATGGTGATGGGGATGTCGGTGATGCGGCGGCGGATGATGCGGGAGCTCGCGACCGGGACGGTCGAGGATGTGCTCCCGCTGTACGCGCCGCTGGTGCAGAAGCTCCTCGATGGCTGAGTGACCCGGCTCTCACGCCTTGTGAGGTAAATGGACGTTCACCTACAGTGGTGAACGACCATTTACTACGCGAAAGGGGCCTTGCTGATGACTCAGGCATCGGTTCTCCCCTTGCGTATCCGCTTCTCGCGCACGAACCGGCTGTCGTCACCGGCGGTGCCACGTTCCGAGCAGGCCGACCGTCGCGACGGCCCGTCACGGTTCGTTTTTCCGATCCTGGCGGTCGGCGCGGTCTTCCAGGCGATCATGCAGACAGTGATGGTTCCGCTGTTGCCGAGCATGCCGGGGTTCACCGGAGCCGGACCAGCGGCCGTGTCCTGGCTGCTGACCGCCACCCTGCTGGTCGGGGCCATCATGACCCCGATCTTCGGGCGACTCGCAGACATGATCGGCAAGAAGCGCATGTTGGTCACGGCGTTCGCCCTCATGACCACCGGGTCGTTGATCTGCGCGCTGACCTCGGATATCGGCCTGCTGATCTTCGCTCGTGGCCTGCAGGGGGCAGGCGCGGCGGTGCTGCCCATCGGCATGTCGATCCTTCGGGACGAACTACCCCGTGAGCGCGTCGACCGCGCCGTCGCGGTGCTCAGTGCCACCCTCGGTATCGGCACCGCCGTGGGCATCCCGTTCGCCGCGACGATCGTCGAGTTCGCCGATTGGCACGCGCTGTTCTGGGTCACCACCGTGATCGGCGCCGGGGTGCTCGCCGCGGCCATGATTTTCATCCGCGAATCGCGTACCCGCACCGGCGGCCGTTTCGACGCCGTCGGTGCGGTCGGGCTCACCGGAGCGCTGGTGTGCCTGCTCGTCCCCATCACTCAGGGCGGCATCTGGGGGTGGACGAGTCCGGCGGTCCTGACGATGTTCGCGACCGCGGTCGTGCTGTTCGTGCTGTGGGGTGTCCAGCAAATGGGCAATGCCAACCCCCTCGTCGATCTGAGGGTGTCGGCGCGGCGCGCGGTTCTGGCCCCGCATCTGGTGGCGCTGCTTGTCGGCTTCGCGTTCTACGGCAACACCCTCATCACCACCCAGTTGCTGCAGGCCTCACCCGACAACGGCGCTGGTTACGGGTTCTCGATCCTGCAGGCGGCGCTGTGTCAGTTGCCTGCCAGCTTCGCGATGATGATCTTCGCACTCGTCGCCGCCCGGGTGGCGGACCGGTTCGGCGCTCGGACCGCGATGTTCACCGGTGCACTGTTCCTCATCGTCGGCTACGCCGTCCATGCCGTTCCGGACAAGCCAGTCTGGTCGGTCGTTGCCGCCGTGTTCATCGCAGCCATCGGTACCACGTTCGTCTACTGCACGCTGCCGCTGCTGATTCTCGGCGCTGTCCCGGCATCGCAGAACGCCGCCGCCAACGGGGTGAACGTGCTGCTCCGTACCGTCGGCAGTACCGTGTGCAGCGCGGTCGTCGCCTCGATCCTGGCCGCCTCCACACTCACCGGCGGAGTCTCGGCAGCCGGATTCAGCCTCGCCTACCTGATGTGCGGGGCATGCGCCGTGATCGTGTTCGGCGCGGCGTTCGCCCTCCCTACCCGGGCACTGGCGCGCCGCGCCGAACCGATCTGATCATCCGCGGCCGATCAGGCGGGCATCACCGGTGCTCGACGCCGAGATCTCGTGGCCGGTAGCCGACCGGGTATCCGGGGTAGGTGCGGTTCTGCGGATTCTTCGCCGACACCGACTCCCGGCGCTTGGGTAGCAGTCGGACCAGTGCCGACCGGGCGCGCAGTGCGGATTCGGCGATCGTCCGCGACCGCGGAGAGCCCTGCCGGAAACCGAATGCCGCGGCCATCTGCTCGTCGATCAGTGCGTAGACCGCCGACGAGACGACCGGCCGCAGCGCCGACGGGTACCACGATTCGAACAGACGCAGCGTGTACGTGCCGATCCGGTGGTTGGCGTCGCTGTAGACGAACTTTGTCCGCTCGTACTCGGTCTTGAACCGGTGGAACTCCTGGAACGACTCGGGAATGTCCTTGATTCCCATTCGGATACCGACCTGGCGGTAGAAGTGGAACGACGCGAGCCGCTCGTTCGGATGCAGGCGCCGCCAGCCGTACCGGTCGATCCAATCCAGCGGGTCGTAGACGAATGTCGACAGGACGTACAGCATGTCGTCGTTGTCGATCGTATACATGCCGTGCATCCGGTTGATGTTGCGCAGCGACTCGCGACCTCGTTCGGCGTCGTAACCGTGCTCGACGAGTTCGGCCATGAGCAGCGAGGTATCGTCGTATCGCTTCTGCGGTCGATTCTCGAATTCTCCGGTGCGGTCCAGCAATTCGGAAATGGATGGCACGCAGTAGGTGCGGAACAACGCGAACTCGAGCGACCGCTGGTAGTCCCACGGAAATTCGTATCCCGCGGTGATCCGCAGGATGTCCTGATGGTGGGTGACGGGGTCGAGGTCCTCGATCACCGTCAGCCACCCGGTGCGTCCCCGCCGCGGGTGCGGATCCCGATTCGGCGGCGGAAACGTGCCGGCCTTCTCGATCCGGGCCTCGGGGGCTGCCGCGACCGCCGGCTTGCGGGTACGTCGTGTGGAGGGGCGCGTCGATGTCATGGGATCACCGCCCGTGCATGATCTTCAGTACCGCGGCGGCAATCTTCATGTCCCGTGCGGAGCGTTCCAGCGTCAGTAGGTTCAGCGGTGCCGTGAACTTCTCCACCGTGACGGCTTTGGGGCGGCTGAACTCGCGCAGACCGTCCGCGCCGTGGATGCGGCCGAAGCCGGATTCGCCGATGCCGCCGAACGGCAACGACGGAATGCCCGCGAACCCGAGCACCGAATTCACCGAAACCATGCCGTTGTTCAGTCGAGAGGCAAGGGCACGGCCGAGGGACTTGTTCTTGGTGAAGATCGATGCGCCGAGTCCGTAGCTGGTTCCGTTGGCCCGTTCCACGGCCTCGTCGAGGTCGCGCACCTTGTTGACGACGACGGTCGGGCCGAATGTCTCCTCGCACATCGCGCTCGACGTCTCCGGCACATCGGTGAGGATCACCGGCTCGACGAAGCGATCCCGAACAGACTCGAGGCCGCCGACCACCGCGGCGCCGCCCTTGTCGAGCGCATTCTCGATGTGGCTGCGGACGATGTCGATCTGCCGGGGCAGGGTCATCGGGCCGTAGGTGGAATCGTCGGTGCTGCCCGGGATTACACGTGTGGCAGTCTCGGTGAGCTTGTCGAGGAACTGCTGATACACCGATTCGACGACGTAGATCCGTTCGACGCCCGCGCAGGTCTGGCCGGCATTGCCGAATGCCCCGAACGCGGCGAACTGCACGGCCTTGTCGAGGTCGGCGTCCGCGGCGACGATCATCGCGTCCTTGCCGCCGCACTCGGCGACGAGGGGAGTCAGGGATTCGGCGCACACCGCCATGACCTTGCGCGCGGTCGGACCGGAGCCGGTGAATGCGATCTTGTCGACGCCGGAGCGGGCGAGTGCCGCTCCCGTCTCACCGAGGCCGGTGATCACTTGGAGAACCGGTTGGGTGGGCGCGATCGAGTTCCACGTCGTCTCGAGCCACGTGCCGACGCCCGGCGTGAGTTCACTGGGCTTGAACACGACGGCGTTACCGGCCGCGAGGGCGTACGAGATCGAACCCATCGGCGTGTACACCGGATAGTTCCACGGGCCGATGACACCGATGACGCCGAGGGCCTTGTATTCGAGGGTCGCTGCCTGGTTCATGCTCGCGAGCCCGGACGGCACGTTCCGGGCCCGAAGGACCTTCTTCGCGTTCTTCGCGGCCCAGTCGAGATGCTCGACGGTGAGCATCACCTCGAGAAATGCGTCGCCGTGCGGTTTTCCGGTTTCGGCGGAGATGACGGACGCGAGCGAATCGGCGTCGACGGCGATGGCCTTCTTGAATTCGAGCAGCCAGTCGCGGCGACCGCGGAAACCCTGCGCGTCCCACCAGCGGGCGGCCGTACCGGCGCGCTCGACAGCCTCGGCGACGTCGGCGGTGGTGGCGATCGGGTATTCGGCCAGCACAGTGCCGTTGCGTGGGTCGAGGCTGGCGAACGTGGTGGCTGATTCGTTTACCGTCTCGCCGGGGGTGAGTTCCTGGGTCATTGACGCCGCTTCCTTGGCTGATCGAATCACACACCTTTGATGTGATTCCCGATGATGTGTTTCACACTAGGCCGCGTGTGCCACGTCGACAAGCCCTGGCCGACATGCATGGTCGTCGTCGCCGCCCGAAGTCCGGTAGGACGACGAAATGACTACCGGTCAAGGCGTATTCGCCTGTTTCGAGCCAGTATCAATTAGTCGAGGCAAGGAGGCGGAATGGCGATGGTCGTGCCGGTCGTGTGATGCCCCCGGGCTGGATGGCGGTGGCATCGTCGTGCGATCCGGATCGCTGAACCGATCTCGATCATGTTCCGTTCCAGACGATTCCGATTCCATATCGACGGACTGGGAGACTGCGATCGGGACGGGATTCGGGGGCGTGTCCACGCTACCGTGCGACCTCTTGCGTAATCTGCACACACCCGTGCACAATATTGTGGAGCAGTGGTGCGCAGGTAAGTTCACCGAGAAGGGGACGAGCATATGAGTATCCGTACCGACGAGTGGGTCGACGAACCCGCGCCGCGCGCGATGGCACTGCCGTCGATCGCGCCGGGATCACCGAACCTCGAAGACTTCGTCGGCGAATCCATGCTGCTCCTCGGCGCCGGCGCCACTGTGCTGCTACAACTCGCCGAACCCGGTGTGGGGCACGGTGTTGCCGACCACAGCACCACCTTGCAGCGGCCTCTCGACCGACTGCGCACCACAATGACATATGTCTACGCCGTCACTCTCGGAACCGAAGACGAGAAGAAGGCGATCGTACGTCTGGTGAACAAGGCACACGTGCCCGTCCGGTCGGAGTCCTACAACGCATTCGATCCCGAACTGCAACTGTGGGTAGCCGCGACGCTGTACCGCAACGGCCTCGACATGTACGAGCGATTCTTCGGGAATCTGCCCGACGCCGACGCCGACCGCATCTACCGCCAATCCGCCGTCTACGGCACTGCCCTGCAGGTCAGGGACGATATGTGGCCCGCGACCCGAGCGGAGTTCGACACCTACTGGGACGAGAAGATCGCGACCCTCGAGGTCGGTGACAAGGTTCGTGCCTACACCCGCGACCTGCTCAGCGGAACCGATGCGCCGCTACCCGTGCGCATCGCGATGCCGCTTCAGCGCTTCGTCACGATCGGTCTTCTGCCGCAGCGCATGCGGGACGAGTTCGCGCTCCCGTGGAGTCCACGCGACCAGCGCCGCTTCGATCGGATCATGGCTACGATCGGTGCGGTCTACGTGAAGGTTCCCCGACCGATACGGCAACTCTCCGCGACCTACTATCTGCGGAACATGCGTCGCCGCTTCGCCTCCCACAGGCACATCATCTGACAACGACTCGAGGTACACGAGTCGGACAGCCGCGCGGTGCGGGCAGCGCGCGGCTGTCGTTCTCATCTGGTGCTGTCGCCGGGCTCGAGTGCGACGTCGCGTTCGAGGCCGAACCAGTAGTGCTCGCCGCCGTCGAAGACCAGTCGACCCTTGCCGTTCATCACGCCGATCAGCGTGTCATCGTCCACCTTCTTGAAGTGGTCCAGGATTGGCATGCCGTCGTACACCATGGTCGCGGTGAGCTCGCCGCGGAACCGCACCTCCCACAGCGAAGCTCCGCCACGGCCGGTGGCATTGTCGGAGAAGAGATTTCCGTCCTCGTCGTAGCACAGCAGCGGCTGAGCATCGTCCGTGCTTGCGAACGACTTGCCGTACCAGCGCGCCGTGCTCAGCATGCCGTGTGTGTGGTGTCCGGTATCGAAACTGAATCCGCGCCACCGGTATCCGACAAGATCGGCGATCGCGGCCGGCTCGAGCCGGTCCCACACCGAGTCGAGTTCCCGCGGATCGATACGATCCGTGCGGGCCCGCAGGGCAGCGACATCGTCCTGCACCGTCATCCTTGCTCCTTCACTGTTCGGGTGCGGCCCGTGTGGCCGTCGCGCTGCGTTTCGTTGCCGAGCAGGACGGCCCGCATCAGTTGCCGGACCCGGCGCTGATTCGACGGTACCGGGTCGAACCGCACGAGTCGGCCGGTGTCGAGGACGAGGTTCAGTGCCGCGTGGACGAGGAATCGGCATTCGACTGCGGTGAGACCTGGTCGCAGTTCGCTCACCAGGCGCGCCCACTCGTCGACATTGAGTCGCTGCACGTTGCGCAGGTCGGTTCGGTGCGACGCCGGCAGATTCCCGATCTCGGCGAAGTACACCGACATCAGCTCGTTCTGCTCGAACGCCAGGCGCACGTACACCTCGGTGAGCGCGTCGATCCCTTCGAGCGGCGTCGTGGACTCGGCGAGTGCCGAACCGACGGCGACGGCCAGCCGGTCGCCCGCCCGATGGAAGGCAGCGGCGAGCAGGTCGGATTTGCTGGCGAAGTGCCGGTACACGCCGGAGGCGTTGATGCCCGCGGCCGTGCCGATCTGTTCGATGCTCACCTCGTGGTAGCCGTGTGCGTCGAACAGGAGTACCGCCTCGTGCAACAGGACCTCGCGACGGTTGGCGACTGCGAGTCCCCGAGCGCGCGCCGGGTCGTGGGCCTGCGGTTCGTCGGGTGGCAGCTCCGTGCCGACGACGGCGTGGCAGGCGCCGAGCAGCAGCTGTTCGAGTCGTCGGCTTGCGAGCGGGGCTCGGTGTGCGGTGATGGAGCCGATGACGCTGAGCACCGCGTTGCTGAGCAGGACATAGTCGGCCCCGGCCAGGCCGGGCCGGACGCGAGCAATCGTCTCCCCGATACGAAGGTTGATGCCGGTGATCATGGAGCCGGTGGCGGCGCGGTCCTCGCGCGTGAGGTAACGCCGATCCCAGCGGTACAGGCCGCCGGTGCGACGGTTCTCGATCGACGTGCGGATCGTCGCGAGCAGTTGCCGGTCGAGTTCGGCCTCCGGCGGAAGTCCGGTGGCGTCGGAGCCCGGTTCGGGCTTGGCCACGGCGGCCTGCAGGGCTTCGGTCAGGGCTGTGACCGCGTGCAGGAACAACGCGTACTTGTTGGGGAAGTGTCGATAGAGCGCGGGACCGGATATGCCGACAGCCGAGGCGATCTCGTCGACGCTCACGCCGTGATATCCGCGTTCGCTGAACGCCTCGGCCGCTACCGTGGCGATCTGCGCCTTCCGGTTCTTGGGCCGCCGACGGGGTGCGGGCCGGTCCGGATCGTCGGCTCCGCGGGTGCGGTTCGGGCGACTCTCGACCTGCGCCTGTTCGGCCACAAGGCCTCCTTGCGTTCGGTATATGTGCTTCTAAGGTAACAATCCTACTGCACCCCTCTTGAGAGAAGGAAGTGGCCGATCTTCGAGAAAACTGCAGTACACAACGTATTGACAATGCGTGATGTGGACAGCAAAGTTAATGTCGATTCTCAAAATTGTGACCGGGGCGGAAGATTCGTAGCTGCCCTGTCGACGGCACTGCGCGGATCCAGGGAGGACCTGTGAGAACCCGATTTACCGAGGTGTTCGGCGTCGAGCATCCGATCGTTCAGGGCGGCATGATGTGGGTCGGCCGTGCCGAGCTCGTCGCAGCGGTGGCGAATGCGGGAGCGCTCGGCTTCATCACCGCACTCACACAGCCCACGCCCGAGGACCTGGTGCGCGAGATCGCCCGGACCCGGGAACTCACCGACAAGCCGTTCGGTGTGAATCTGACGATCCTGCCGTCGATCACGCCGCCGCCATACGCCGAATACCGGCAGGCCATCATCGAGTCCGGCATCAAGATTGTGGAGACCGCCGGTTCCAACCCGGTGGACCACCTGCCGTTCTTCAAGGACACCGGCATCAAGGTGATCCACAAGTGCACCAGCGTACGTCACGCGCTCAAGGCCGAACGGGTGGGCGTCGACGCGGTGAGTATCGACGGCTTCGAATGTGCCGGGCACCCCGGCGAAGACGACGTGCCAGGACTGGTGCTCATTCCCGCGGCGACGCGGCAGCTGCGGATCCCGGTGGTCGCGTCGGGCGGCATCGCCGACGCCCGTGGCCTCGTCGCGGCACTCGCACTCGGTGCCGACGGTGTCAACATGGGCACCCGGTTCATGTGTACCGTCGAGTCTCCCGTCGCGCACGCGGTCAAGGAACAGATCGTCGCGAACAGTGAACTCGACACGAAGCTGATCTTCCGAACACTGCACAACACCGCCCGGGTCGCGGCCAACGCGGTCAGTGCCGAGGTGGTCGAGATCGAGTCCCGTGGAGCTGAGTTCGAGGATATTCAGCACCTGGTCGCCGGTGCCCGCGGCCGCAAGGTCTTCGAGGACGGTGATATCGATGCCGGGATCTGGACCGCTGGACAGTGCCAGGGCCTGATCGACGACATCCCCACCGTGGCCGAACTCGTCGAGCGGATGGTCGCAGAAGCGGAATCGATCATCGCCGGGCGCCTCACGAGCTTCCTCGACGCGGCGGTGAAGGCATGACCGGCGGCGTGGCGGCAGTGCGGGGCCTGCGGTCCGAGTTGGTCGACGGCGTGCTGTGGCTGACGATCAACCGGCCCGAGCGGATGAACGCGGTCGACCTCACGACGACGCGTGCACTGCGGGAGGCCGTCGATTCGGCGGGCGAGAATCCGGATGTCCGTACCGTGGTCATCACGGGGGAGGGTGCGGCATTCTGTACAGGTGCCGATCTGGCTGCGGGAGCGGAGAATCCGATCGATCCGTCGGTGACGATGGACACCGCGAACGCGCTGATCCGATCGATCGCGGCCGTGCCGGTACCGGTCGTCGCGGCGGTCAACGGGCCGGCCGCCGGGTTCGGGGTGTCCATCGCGATCGCAGCGGACTTCACCTACGCGGCCGAAAGTGCGTATTTTCTCCTGTCTTTCGTGAACGTCGGACTGATGGCCGACGGTGGGTCGAGCCTGCTCGTCCCTGCTGCGATCGGGCGTGCCAGGGCGGCCGAGATGGCGTTGCTGGGGGACCGGGTCTCGGCCGCAGACGCAGATCGGTTCGGACTCGTCGCGAAGACACTGCCGGACGATCTGCTGCTCGATCACGTTCGGACGGTCGCGGCACGGACCGCTGCGGGCCCGCGGCGTGCCCTCGCACTGACCAAGCACGCGCTCAACGCGTCGACGCTGAGGGTGTTGGACGAGACGTTGGACCGCGAGAAGGCGGGCCAGACCGAGTTGTTGACGTCGGCGGACTTCTTCGAGGGTGCCACCGCGATGTTACAGAAACGTCCCCCGCTGTTTTCCTGACCCACGACATACTTTTCCTCCCGGGTCCGCTACGTACCCGAGGTGTGCAGTTCGGAGTTCAATGCTCTGGCCAGCAGTTTATGGAGACACTCGGGTGCGCGTCGGCGTTGCCTCGTGTGTCTTTTAGATATAGACACACTGAGAATCTGCGTTAACAAGAACCTGGCGCATACCCCACGGCGCCTGTAATCTGAATCACAATACAACGGTGCCGAACCCGCCGGTTCGCCCCCAACTCCCGAGAGGAACAGTCGATGACCGCTACCTCCGCACGCTCGGAGGCCCTGCGCTTCCGCGGAAACAACTGGAACAACCAGGTTGCCCGGCACGCCCTGATGATCCCGGAGCGCACCGCGCTGCGATTCCAGGGTGAATCGATCACCTGGTCGCGCCTCGACGAGCGAGTGAACAAACTCGCCGACGCGCTGTCGCGGCACGGCGTCGGCTTCGGGGACCGCGTCATCATCCTGATGCTCAACCGCCCCGAGTACCTCGAAACCGTGCTCGCCGCCAACGCGCTCGGCGCGATCGCCGTTCCGGTCAACTTCCGGCTCACACCGCCCGAGGTCGCATTCCTCATCGCGGACTCCGGTTCCAAGGTCATCGTCGTGGAAGCCCCGCTCGTGCCCCTCGCGGACGCCGCGCGTGCGCAGTCCGAGGGCCTGGATCTGGTGGTCACCGTCGGTGCGGATCCGCAGGGCGAGGCGGTCGCCTACGAGGACCTCATCTCGGCAGAGGGGGAAGCGCATGCGCCCCTGGACATCCCGAACGACACGCCCGCGCTGATCATGTACACATCGGGCACCACCGGTCGGCCGAAGGGCGCTGTGCTGACGCACTCGAACATGGAGTCGCAGTCGCTCACCTGCATTCGCGCGTTCCACCTGTTCGGTGACGACAACATCGGCTTCTGTGCATCCCCGATGTTCCACATCGCCGCGCTCGGCTCGATGGCTCCGAGCCTGATGCTCGGCCAGACAACCGTCATCTACCCGGTCGGTGCATTCGACCCGAACACCCTGCTCGATGTGCTCGAAGTCGAGCGTGTGACGAGCCTGTTCCTCGTGCCCGTTCAGTGGCAGGCGATGTGTGCCGCACAGCAGGCGAACCCGCGGAAGCTCGCGCTGCGGAGCATCTCCTGGGGCGCGGCACCGAGCTCGGACACGATTCTGCGGGCTATGGCCGAGACCTTCCCGGATGCCTCGAACGTCGCGGTATTCGGACAGACCGAGATGTCACCTATCACGTGTGTTCTCAACGGCGAGGACGCGATTCGCAAGCTCGGTTCCGTCGGGCAGGTCATTCCCACGGTCCAGGCTCGCATCGTCGACGACGAGATGAACGACGTCGCACCCGGTGAGGTCGGCGAGATCGTATACCGCGGACCGACCATGATGCGCGAGTATTGGAACAACGCGGCCTCGACCGCGGATGCGTTCGCCGGCGGCTGGTTCCACTCCGGCGACCTCGTGCGCGTCGACGACGAAGGCTTCGTGTACGTCGTCGACCGCAAGAAGGACATGATCATCTCCGGCGGAGAGAATATCTACTGCGCCGAAGTCGAGAACATCCTGTACGGGCACGACAAGGTTGTCGAGGCCGCGGTCATCGGCCGCCCCGACGCCAAATGGGGCGAGGTTCCGGTCGCGGTCCTCGCACTGACCCCCGGCGTCGACGATCTCACGATCGAGGAACTGCAGCCCTACCTCGACGACAACCTGGCGCGCTACAAGCACCCGAAGGAAGTTGTAGTCGTGGCGGCGCTGCCGCGCAACGCGAGCGGCAAGGTCGTCAAGCACGAACTGCGCGGGGGGTTCTCGGCCGTCGTTCAGGGCTGACGGTCGAGAGGAGGGGCACACGGTTCGGGGGAAACGTGTGCCCCTCGTGGGGGATGGTGGAACGCGACCCGGGATGCCGGGCCCGGCCCGGATACGACGCTCGTTCGGTCGCCGGGCCCACCGGTGTCGTGGTTCAACGAACGGCGGGAACCGCTGGAAGGAATGCACAACTGATGGCAACGACGGATACCGTGGACGACAAGGCGGGCAACAGCCCCGCGCAAGCCGTTCCTTCCGAAGCGATCGCGTGTCGCGAGCAGTCCGGTCCGGGGGTGTCCCGGCGGTGGATCGTTCGAGGGTCGATTCTCGTGCTCGCGGTCGCTACCGTTGCATTCGGGGTCCTGTGGTGGCGCGGCGAGGCCGCGGACCGGTTGCGTGCCGAAGCGCTCGACAGTGCCCGCGAATACGCGATTACACTGGGCGCCTACGACTTCCAGAGTTTCGATGCCTCGCTCGCCGCGGTCACCGAGATCTCCACCGAGGAGTTCGCTGCGAAGTACAACTCGGTTGCCGGTGAACTCCGTTCGCTCGTCGAGAACGGGCAGGGCAGTTCGGTTGCGCGGGCCGATCACGCCGCCGTCGAAACCGTCGACGGCGAGCGCGCGACGGTGCTGGTGTTCCTCGACCAGGATGTGAAGAATGTGGCTGTGCCGGACGGCCGCACCGACGCGACACGGTTCCTGATCACTCTCGAACGTAACGGCGACCGATGGCTGTTGGCCGGTGCCGACGCGAAGTGACAAGCGCGAGGCAGTGACAGTGCGATGTCGCGACTCGGGACTTCGAGGCTGCCGTCGGGCGGTTCGGCACGAAATTTTTCCCTTGCGCTCGCGATTGTGACGCGCGTAACATCGGTGGTGCGAATCGAGCAGACGTCCGAGGACGACAGAGGCTCGTGAAGCAGAGATCCGGCCCGAGGTCCGCGTACGGCGAACTCTCGGGCCGAACCCCTGTTCGGGGCGGATCGATGGAGGGGGCCGATGTCGGCGCGCATCGAAACGATCGACCGCGCGGGACTGACCTTCGACGTTCGAGACGAAGGTCCGCCCGACGGTGAGCCGGTGCTGCTGTTGCACGGATTCCCACAGGATTCGCGTTCGTGGAACGACGTGGCATCGCTGCTGCACGCGCGTGGCTATCGAACGATCACGCCTGATCAGCGCGGCTGTTCGCCGGGCGCGCGTCCCCACAGGCGCCGCGACTACCGGCAATCCGAACTCGTCGCGGATGTGGCAGCACTCATCGACCGCGTGGGACGCCCGGTGCACGTGGTCGGGCACGACTGGGGCGCCGTCGTCGCGTGGGGCACCGCCGCACGCCACCCCGAGTTGGTGCGATCACTCACCGCCGTGTCGGTGCCGCATCCGGCGGCCTTCGTCAGGGCACTCGGTACGAGCCGGCAACTCTTCCGATCCTGGTACATGGTGTTCTTCCAGCTGCCGTGGCTGCCCGAGAAGGTGCTCTCCGGCACGAACCGGACGTACCGGATACTGCGGCGCAGCGGCCAACCGCCCGCGGCCGCGGCCCGTGATGCCGCACGACTGGCCGACCGCGACGCGGCCCGTGGCGGCCTGAACTGGTACCGGGCGCTGCCGATGTCCGATCCGCGCGATGTCACCGGCCGGGTATCGGTGCCGACGCTGATGGTGTGGAGCGACAGCGACTTCGCGCTCGACCGGGCCGGTCCCGCAACGAGTGGTCGCTGGGTGACGGGGCCGTTCCGGTTCGAAACGCTCCACGGCGTGAGCCACTGGATCCCGGACGAGGCACCCGAAGCGCTTGCCGAACTCGTCGTCGAGCACGTCGGCGGCCGGGTCTGACCGATCCGGTCAGTTCGTCCGCAGACGCTCTCGACGCAGCCGATCGACCTCCGGCAGATCCAGCGGTTCGAGTGTGTCGATGCGAAGTGCCCGCGTCAGCAGCAGATCCGCCAGCTCCGGATTGCGTGCCAATACCGGACCGTGCAGATAGGTGCCGAACACCGAACCCTGCACGGCGCCTTCGAGGCCGTCGCCCACACCGTTGCCGACGCCGCGGGTCACCCGCCCCAGTCCTCGTGCCGATGAACCGAGAGTGGTTCCGCCCCGGTGATTCTCGAATCCGGTCAGAGGTTGCGTGAGACCGTCCACGACGGGAGATATCACGATTTCGCCGATCGCACGATTCTGCTGCGGCGACGTGGTCACATCCAGCATTCCGACACCGTCGACGCGTTCACCCGCCGACGTCTCGTACCAGTGACCGAGCACCTGGATGGCCGCGCAGATCGCCAGCACCGGCGCGCCGCGCTCGGCGGCCCGTTGCAGACCTGGATAGCGCAGCAGATGCCGCGTCGCGAGGCGCTGCGCGGAGTCCTCGGCACCGCCGAGCGTATACAAATCCATCGAATCCGGAACCGGATCGTCCAGCCCGATCGGGACGATCTCGGCGTCGTACCCGCGCATCCGCAGACGCTGACGCAACACGAGGGCGTTGCCGCCGTCCCCGTAGGTACCCATGACGTCGGGCAGAACCAACCCGATACGCACGGTCGACTCAGGCATGCGCGGACCCCTTCGCGAGTGCGGTGTTCAGATCGCGGAACGCGGTGTAGTTGGCGAGAACCTCCACTCGACCCGGAGGGCAGGATGCGATGGCGCGCAATGGGTCCGAGATCAGGGTGTGGTCGACACCCGCATAGGTGAGCCGGACTGCGAGGTCGGTTCCGCGTTCCCCGGACGCGACCACGTGAACACCGTCGAAGTGCTCGAACCGCACATCCCACAGCCACGACAGGTCCTCGCCGTCCGGAACCTGTCCGTTGACGGCGATGACCAGACCGTCGACAGTCGGATCGATCATCGACAGGGCCTCCTGCCAGCCCGCGGGATTCTTCGCCAGCAGCATGCGCACCGAGTGCGCGCCCACCTGCACCGTCGAGTACCGGCCCGCGACCTCGCCGATCGTCGACGCGGCAGCGACGGCCGCGGCCGGATCG
>NZ_JBAQXC010000370.1:0-14699 GCF_049299235.1 Rhodococcus sp. (in: high G+C Gram-positive bacteria)
GCGCCGACGGCTACAGGTACTGGCCGGTGTTCGATTCGGTGTCGATGGCGCGACTCGTACTGGCGTTCTTCCCGGTGACCAGGGTGCGGATGTAGACGATCCGCTCCCCCTTCTTCCCGGAGATCCGCGCCCAGTCGTCCGGATTGGTGGTGTTCGGCAAGTCCTCGTTCTCGGCGAACTCGTCGACGATCGAATCGAGCAGATGCTGCACCCGCAAGCCGGGTGCCCCGGTCTCGAGCACCGACTTGATCGCGTACTTCTTGCCGCGATCGACGATGTTCTGGATCATCGCCCCGGAATTGAAGTCCTTGAAGTACAGGACTTCCTTGTCGCCGTTGGCGTAGGTGACCTCCAGGAACCGGTTCTCCTCCGACTCCGCATACATCCGGTCGACGACCCGTTCGATCATCGCCCGCACGCAGGCACCGCGCTCCCCGCCGAACTCGGCGAGGTCGTCGGCATGCACCGGCAGTTCATCGGTCAGGTACTTCGAGAAGATGTCGAGTGCCGCCTCCGCATCGGGCCGCTCGATCTTGATCTTCACATCGAGGCGGCCCGGCCGCAGGATCGCCGGGTCGATCATGTCCTCACGGTTGGAGGCGCCGATGACGATGACGTTCTCGAGTCCCTCGACACCGTCGATCTCCGACAGCAACTGCGGCACCACCGTGGTTTCCACATCGGAGGACACCCCCGACCCGCGGGTACGGAAGATCGAGTCCATCTCGTCGAAGAACACGATCACCGGGGTGCCCTCGGACGCCTTCTCCCGCGCCCGCTGGAAGATCATCCGGATGTGCCGTTCGGTCTCGCCGACGAACTTGTTGAGCAGTTCCGGGCCCTTGATGTTGAGGAAGTACGACTTGGCTTCCTTCGAATCCTGGCCGCGGGCCTCGGCGATCTTCTTCGCCAGCGAATTCGCCACGGCCTTCGCGATCAGCGTCTTGCCGCACCCGGGCGGTCCGTACAGCAGCACCCCCTTCGGCGGCCGCAGCGCGTACTCGCGGAACAGATCCTTGTGCAGGAACGGCAACTCCACGGCGTCCCGGATCTGCTCGATCTGCCGGCCCAGGCCACCGATGTCGTGATAGTCGACGTCCGGAACCTCTTCGAGGACGAGATCCTCGACCTCCGCTTTCGGGATCCGTTCGAACGCGAATCCGGCCTTGCTGTCGACGAGCAGGGAATCACCGGGGCGCAGCTTGAAACCGTCCTCCCCGTCGGCGATGTCCGCGTTCGCCGGGTCCAGGGTGCGTGCGGCGGCCGCGGCCAGCGGCGCGGCCAGCCACACCACCCGCTCCTCGTCGGCGTGCCCGACGACCAGAGCTCGGGTGCCGTCGTCGAGCAGTTCACGCAGCGCGGTGATCTCTCCGACCCGTTCGAAACCGCCGGCCTCGACGACGGTGAGCGCCTCGTTCAAGCGCACCGACCGGCCTGGTTCGAAGTCGTCGGTGTCGAGGTTCGGGGACACCGCCACCCGCATCTTGCGGCCCGACGTGAACACGTCGACGGTTTGGTCGTCGAAGGTGCCCAGCAGCACCCCGTATCCGCTCGGCGGCTGCCCGAGCCGGTCCACCTCCTCCCGGAGGGTGATCAACTGTTGCCGGGCGTCCTTCAGGGTTTCCATCAACTTGCCGTTGCGGACGGTCAGGGAGTCGAGGCGGGCCTCGAGATCGCGTACCTGGGCGGATGGTTCGGTGAGCCGGCGCCGCAGCGCGGCGACCTCCGCTCGCAGTTCGTCGAGTTCACGTGCGGCAACCGAATCCGGGTTCTCTGACATGTGCGACTCCCTTCACCGTCGGTCTTTCCACGCTACCGGCAGACGAGCCGAAGTGCGGGGGGACACGAAACCGCCGTGTTCCGAACATATGTCGCCGTCCTCACACGATCGGCGTCGGAACCTCCCGGACACTCGATGTTAGCCTTACCTATCTTTGCTGTTTCGATGGTTCACACGAAAGGGGTCCTTCGTGACCTTCCGCACGATCGCCACCGTCGCCGCGACCGCCGCTGCCCTCGTCGCTTTCACCGCGTGCAGCAGTTCCGACGACTCCACCGCGGAGGACACCGCCACCGCGTCGAGCACCACCGCGTCGAGTGCCCCGGAGACGAGTGGCGACACGACCGGCACCGCTGCCGCGGCCCCGGTCACCGCAGACGTTCTCCAGCAGCAGGTGACGATCTTCTTCGACCCGGCCGCACCCGCCGACGCCAAGGCGGCCGTGATCGAGAACGGATCCGACCGCACCGCGGTGCTCGAACAGTTCAACGGAGTCCTCGCCGGTTACCCGCTCACCGGCACCGTCGGTGAGGTCACCGCCGTCGACGCCGACACGGTCACCGCGTCGACCGAGGTCGCCGGCCCGCACGGCGGCGCCCCCATGCCGCTGACCTTCGAACAGGTCGACACCCACTGGGTGATCGCCGACGACAGCGTCTGCTCGATCTTCGAACTGGGACATCTGCCCTGCGACTGAGCGCGGACCCGCCGCGTGGCCCGACACGATCCGGGCCACGGGGCGGTCAGCCCTTGCTGGGTCGCCGCTGCGGCTTCGGGGTCTCCACGCCGTCCTGCAACCGGCGCGCGCTGACCAGGAACGCGGTGTGCCCCTGCATCCGATGCTCGGGACGCACCGCCAGCCCCACCACATGCCAGCCCCGCACCATCGACTCCCACGATCGCGGTTCGGTCCAACACGTCTGTTCCCGCAGGGCTTCGACCACCCGTGACAACTGCGTCGTCGTCGCCACATAGACGATGAGCACCCCGCCGGGAACCAGCGCCTTCTTCACCGTGTCCAGCACATCCCACGGCGCGAGCATGTCCAACACCACCCGATCGACCTTGCCGTCGGTCGCCACGTCGTAGTCCGCGAGATCCGCCAGCCGCGTCGTCCAGTTCGCCGGGCGTTCCCCGAAGAACGTCGCCACGTTGCGTTCGGCGTACTCGAGATGGTCCTCGCGCACCTCGTACGAGATCACCGTGCCGCCCGCCCCGACCGCCCGCAGCAACGAACAGGTCAAGGCACCGGACCCGGCGCCCGCCTCCAACACGGTCGCCCCGGGGAAAATGTCGCCTTCCTGCACGATCTGCGCGGCATCCTTCGGGTAGATCACCTGCGCCCCCCGCGGCATCGACATCACGTAGTCGACCAGCAGCGGACGCAACGCCAGATAGGGGGTGCCGTTCGTCGAGGTCACCACGACACCCTCGTCGGTGCCGATCAGATCATCGTGCAAGATCCCGCCGCGATGCGTGTGGAACTCCTTGCCGGGCTCGAGCACCACGGTGTACTTGCGGGCCTTGCCGTCGGTCAGCTGCACGCGATCACCGACCTGGAACGGTCCGCTGCGCCCGAGTCCGCCTGCTGCCATCGCCGTATCCACCCTCGTCTATTCGCATGTCGACTGCCCGGGACATCTCACCATCGCACCCGGACCGTCCCCAGCCTGCCAGGTCCCCGGCACGCCACTACACACACCCCACCCGGCACGGCCCATATCGGGCGGGCGGTGTCATCATCGTCGGGCGGGTGGCCCACCGGACCACCGAGACATCAAAAGGAGAAACCACACGTGAGCGACGCGGCGTACTACCTGCCTGCGACCGGCCCGGCCGGCACCACGGACAGCACCGTTCACGTGGAGTGGTTCCGACCCACCGCCAACACCGTCAGCACCTGGGGTACCACCCTCCAGCACGGCGCACCGCCCTCGGCGCTGCTCGCCCGCGCCCTCGACCGGTGCGGCACCCGCCCCGGCACCCGCCTGACCCGCATCACCATCGACCTACTCGGTCCCGTCCCCCTCACCGACCTCGAGGTGAGGTCCTGGATCGAACGCCCCGGCCGCAAGGTCGAACTCGTCGTCGCCGAACTGTGGGCCGCCGCACCCGACGGCACGAGTCGGGCCGTGGCGCGCGGCTCGGCGTGGCGACTGGAAACTGTGGACCTGCCCGAGATCGCGAGCGCCGCCGACGAACCGCTGCCCCCACTGTCCGAGTCCACCCCCGCCGACCCGGACGGCGACTTCTGGCACACCGGCTACCTCGAGACCCTCGACTGGCGACTGCTCACCCCGCTCGGTCGTCCCGGTCCCACCTCGGCGTGGCTGCGCACCGACACCGTGCTCGTCGACGGGGAGATCCCCACCGGACTCGAGAAGTTGTTCAGCGTTGCCGACGTCGCGAACGGTCTCGGTTCGAAACTGGATCCCGCCGGGTGGTTGTTCCTCAACACCGAACTGACCGTGCACCTGTTCCGCGCCCCGGCCGGCGACTGGACCGGTATCCGCGCCGAAACGTCCTACGGCCCCGACGGGGTGGGTGTGACCGCCGGCTCGTTGTTCGACGACCACGGACCGATCGGCCGCATCCACCAGAACGTGCAGGTCCGCGCCCGCTGACGGCACCGGAATCGATCGACGCTCGGCCGGGCCGTTCAGTCGCCTGTCAATCGTCCGCCTGCCAATCGTCTGAGGAGGGGCCAAGGATGCGTTCGAGGAGATGGTCGACGAGATCGAGCGCCGAGGCCGCGGTTCCGTAGCCCTGGAGCATGGGGTAGCCGTAGTACTCGGGAAAAATCGGGCGGATATGGCCAAGTAACCTTCTGACCTGGGAATCTTCGTACTCAGGCGGGAGATGCGGGTGGCAGGCCAGGTGTTCACCGAAGAAGAGTTGACGTCCCTGCGGAGGTTCCCGGAAATCGGGCGGGAGGAGCTGTTCCGCTTCTTCACATTAACCCCGGCCGATGCAGCGTTCGTCGACCCAGGTCGCGGCCGCGGTCCAGCCGCCCGGTTGGGCCTTGCTGTTGCCCTGTGCACGCTGCCGTGGCTGGGTTTCGTACCCGATGACGTGACCTCCGCACCGCGGTCAGCGGTTCTGCGGCTGGCCGAGCAGCTTCGAGTCGATCCGCATGCGATCGGCTCCTATGGGCGGCGGGCAAAGACCCGCACAGACCATTTACTACTGGCGGCAAGGTATCTCGGGTGGCGGACGCCGACGACGTTGGAGTTCAAGGAACTCGACGAGTTCCTGTTGGCGCGGGCGATGGAGCACGATTCGCCGACCCTGCTGTTTCGGCTGGCCTGTGAGTACCTGATTTCGGCGAAGGTGATCCGGCCGGGTCCGCTGACGGTGGTCAAGCGGATTGCCCATGCACGCGAGGTGGCGCAGAGCGAGACATTCGCCCGGCTGGCGCACGAATTCACCGCCGAGCGTCGGACCGGACTCGATGGCCTGCTGGTGACCGATCCGGTGATCGGGATGACCCGGCTGCGGTGGCTGGGAACCGGACCGGTGGAGGCCTCACCCGCGGCGGTGAAGGCCGAGATCGCGAAGTTGGAGTTCCTGCGCTCCCTCGGCGCGGACACCCTGGATTTGGCGGTACTGCCGGCGGAGCGGCGCCGGTTTCTGGCCACGGTGGGTCGCCGCTTGACCGCGCAGGCGTTGACACGACGTGAGCCCGAACGGCGGTATCCGATCCTGCTGACGCTGGTGGCGCAGTCGGCCACCGAGGTACTCGACGAGGTGGTGCAGTTGTTCGATCAGGCCGTCTCGGCGCGGGAGAGCAAGGCCGGACACCGGATGCGCGAAGCGTTGGCCGAGCGTGCCAGGTCCGGGGAGGACCGGCAGGCGCTGTTGGACGCGATCTTGGCCATCGTGGCCGACTCTGCGGTGCCGGATGAGCAGGTCGGCCCACTGATCCGCGGCGAGAAGATCGGGTGGCAGCGGTTGCGGTCGGCGCAGTCGGCCGCGCTGCCGCCACTGCCGCGCGATCACGGCCACCTCGCCTCGCTGGACGGCTCCTACGGGTATCTGCGGCAGTTCACCCCACAGGTGCTGGCGGCAGTGACCTTCGCCGGCGGCACCGCCGCGACCGAGCTATTGGGGGCGGTGACGATCCTGCGGCACTTGAACGCCACCGGTGCCCGCAAGGTCCCCGACGGTGCTCCGAATGGGTTCGTACCGGCCCGCTGGCGCGGCTACCTGGACACGGCGACCGAAAGCGGCAACACCAGTGCCTACCGGCACTACTGGGAGCTGTGCGTGCTGCTCGCATTGCGCGACGGGCTGCGGTCGGGGGATGTGTGGGTGCCGGGCTCGCGCCGCTACTGCGATCCGGCCGCATACCTGTTCACCCGCGAGAAGTGGGCCGACCAGCGTGCGGAGTTCTGTCGGCTGGTCGGCAAACCCGCTGACGCCGGCACCGCGCTGGCCCAGTTGCAGGACGAGCTGCACACGGCGCTGGGCGAACTGGAAAGAACTCTCGGCGAGGGCGACGGCCCGGTCCGGCTCGATGAGCGGGGGGATCTGGTGATCTCCTCGTTGCCGGCGGAGGACGTGCCGGCCGAGTCGGTGGCACTTAAGGCCGAGCTGACCGAGATGCTGCCGTTCGCGCCGATCGTGTCGCTGCTGATCGAGATGGACCAGCGCACCGGGTTGCTGGACTGCTTCACGCACGCCGGCGGCAAGGCGACCCGCAGCCCGGAGCTGAAACGGAACCTGATCGCGGTGCTCCTGGCGCACGCGACCAACCTCGGTCTGACCCGCATGGCGGATGCCTGTGGCATTTCCTACGACACGCTGGCCTGGACCGCCGAGTGGTACGTGCGGGAGGAGACACTGCGGGCGGCGAACCTGGCGCTGATCGGCTACCACGGCGCGTTGCCGCTGTCCCCGATTCTCGGTTCCGGCACGCTGTCGTCCTCGGATGGGCAGCGGTTTCCCACCCGCGGCAAATCGATCACCGCGAGGGCGTTGAGCAGGTACTTCGCGCACGAGGGGCTCTCGACGTACACGCACGTGACCGACCAGCACACCACCTACGGCACGAAGATCATCGTCGCGACGAAACGCGAGGCGCACTATGTGCTCGATGAGATCCTCGGTAATGCCACCGATATCCCGATCACCGAACACGCCACCGACACGCACGGGGTGACGCTGGTCAACTTCGGCCTGTTCGACCTCCTGGGGTTGCAGCTCTCCCCGCGGATCCGGGATCTGGGCAAGATCACCCTGTACCGGACCGGCCCGAAATTACAGGTAGAGGCGGAGTTCCGGCTCGCGGGGCCGCTGCTGACCCGGCGGGTCAACCTCGATCTGATTGCCGCGCACTGGGACGATCTGTTGCGTCTGTCCGGATCGCTCAAGTTCGGGCATGCCACCGCGTCGTTGCTGGTCGGCAAGCTCTCCGCTTCGACCCGGCAGAACGCGCTCGCGGCGGCCCTCAAGGAGTACGGGGCGGTGCGGCGCACCATCTACGCTGCTCGGTATCTGTCCGATCCCGCGTACCGACGCAAGATCTCTCGTCAGCTCAACAAGGGCGAGTCGCTGCACGCGCTCAAACGTGACTTGTTGTACGCCCATGAGGGTGCGATCCGTGCCCGCCACCTCGAGCAGCAGACCGAGCAGGCCTGGTGCCTGACGCTGGTCACCAATGCCGTGGTGACATGGACGACCGAGTACTACGGGCTGGCGGTCGAGTCGATGCGGCGGTCCGGACGGGCTATCGACGACGAGGTCCTGGCCCATATCTCCCCGGCGCACAGCGAGAACATCAACTTCTTCGGCTCTATCGACGTCGACATCGAGGGCGAGCTCGCCCAGCTCGGACCCACCGGCTACCGGCCCGCTACGGATTGCCGACACCCTCTTCTGAGAACCGCTGACAGAGACCAACCGCGCCCGATAGCGGGTTCCCTGCAGGAGCGGTTTTACGGATGCGGCGCTCGACGGTGTCGGTCGGTGCGTGATGACGCGATGGTGGTGGTGACGCCCTCGACCATGACCCCGTCATGGCGCTCTTCCAGTACGTCCAGTGGGCGTGCTCGTCGTGCAGCACACCGGCAGGCAGGGACGCACAGCCCGTTTCGAGATCGCGGGCGCGAAAATCCCCACCAGCTCGCGGCGCGAATCTGTCGGCACATAGCACGCCGAACGCGCCCCGGGATTGGACTTCCTTAACATACTGAACATTTGTTTTCTGTTACCAAAGTGATGCCTGATGCGTTTCCGCTTCTTAGGAAAGCGTTTACGTTTTGAGGCAGTGATGGCGCCGCCGCTGACCCTGTACCACTCGAAAGACAGTAGGTGTCAGATGGATTTGCACACTCAGCGTGGTTCCTTCATGTCCCGACACAGATGGCTGAGCCGGTGTTTGGTCGCAGGCACGGCTGTGGTGATGATTGCCGCCGGGGAGTCGGCAGCGCTCGCACAGCCGAGCACCACCAGCCCGGCCGCTCCCATAACCACCACACTCTCGACCGTCCCGGATCTCGCACCGACGGACAGACCAGTCGAGACCTCGGCTGATCCCTGCCTCGCACCCACGACCACACCGTCGTCCACCACGACCGCGACGACGACGCTGCCATCCGTGCCGTGCGCGACGACTCCACCAGTACCCGAGCCCGTGCCGACAATCTCGGCGACCGATGCGGCGCCGCAACCTGCGCAGGACCCGACACTTCCCACGGAAGTGAACACCCAGACCCCGGAGTCGGCGTCGGCCGAAGTGCAACCGACCAGCAGAGTTCCCTACGAGGCGGGCCCCACGGAGAATCCGAACGCGACGATCGTGCCCGGGCAGATGCGGTCCGACCGGCAGGAGATCCCGGAGCCGTTCACCAAGGCCGACGCAGACCTGGCCGAGACGCTGGAGGCTCAGACCCAAGCCTCCCGGTCTGCGTTCGCGCCGATGGCGTGCCAGTACTTCTGGCCGTCACCGCACATGGTGTGCGGGGCGATCCTCGACAAGTATCTATCCCTCGGTGCGGAGAACAGCTTCCTCAAGCACCCCATCAACGTCGAGCTGTCCAACCCCGACGGCATCGGCTCCCGCCAGGAATTTCTTGTCGGACCTATATATGCACACCCCATAGCCGGCGCTCACCCCGTCGTCAACAGCTTCATGACCAAATGGGGCTCGTTCGGCTGGGAGGCCAGCTTCCTCGGCTATCCCACCACGGATGAGATCGTCAATTCCGACGGGATCGGTCGCCGCCAACACTTCCAGAACGCGGACATCTACTGGCATCCCGTCGCTTCGCCCGGAGCGAACGTCATCGGTGGTGCGATCCGGGACAAATGGGCACTGACCGGCGGGGAAGGACCCGGCGGCCTGCTCGGGTACCCCATCACCGACGAGATCTGGGTCGGAGCCAGCAGCGAAGGCCGCATGAACCGCTTCGAACGCGGCGTCCTTTACTGGCACCCCAACCACGGAGCATGGCCCGTGACCAGTCCGGTCCTCGACGAATGGTCTACAGCAGGCTACGAGCAGAGCGTCTATGGATATCCTGTATCCGATGCGAGCCCGAACGACATCGGAGGAACGTTTCAGGCCTTTGAACATCGGGACATTGAAACGCCTCGTTCACCCGTCAGGTCAGCGTACTCCTGCATCGACGTTGCGCTTAGCACGGCCCAAGACTCCGGATTGACCTCCGGCTTCCAATTTGGTTGCACACCGTTCGGCGTAACGGTCACAGGCGCAGGCGGGCAGAATGTCTTCGTGGTACCGGATTCCGAGGAATTCAACCAGGCCCCGTCGATACCACGCCTCAACAACTCCACAATAGAGTGCGACACGATGGAGCCGACCAACATTTCCGCGCCGAGCTTGAACGGACCGCGTGTATCGAAGCATGTTGATTTGTGTATCGGTGCCGCATCCAGCTCGGGGCAGGTCGAGTGGAGCAAAGAGTTCGCCTTCCAAGTTGCAAACATTCTCGACAATAGGACTAACCAACGGGTCGAGACCAGAGTGACTACCCTCGGCTTCCCGTCACGGACTTTCGCTCTGACCTACCGAGTGCGACAGGATATTTCTAGAGCCGGGGATCGGACTGTAACGGAGAAGACCCTCGTTAATTCTGGGACGGACACCAATCCGGCATACAGTACCTATAATACTCCGCTCTCTGAGGGAAAATATTTCGTCGAGGTAATCAATCTCGGACTGGAGATTCCGTCGCTCGGATACGACCAAACATTTGGCGGGCTTCGGTTCGCGATCGGTCGGTACACTTGTTCGGAATATTCAGGAAGCGGGCCCGGCGACCTCTGCCAGTGGACAAACCCCATCGACGACCACACATAAACTGCGGCTCACGCGCAGCGAGCCAAGTGGGACATGGCCGAGCGGGGGTTTCACGGACGGAAACCAACCAATTCTCGAAACTCCCGCTCCTTGTCGACCTGGCGGTGCGCCTGATGCCATGGAGGTCCCGAGCATCACCGAAGCGAGGTCGGGAAGGCAGACGATAGGCGGTAGCGAGGAAGCTCGCCCCAAAACACCTTTTCTTTTATAACCTCAGTACGAGAGGTATCATGAGCTATTGGGACAACCTCTGTGAAACACGCTCCGTTTCCAGAATTCAGCAATTCGACCACATTGAAGAATCCGGGATCTTCAGTATCCTTATAAGGCCGCCGGGATACTTCTTGATAGAAATCGAAGGCCAAACGTCAAGAGACGGAATGTTACGGTTATTTCTTGCAACTGTCGCACCTATGGAATCGGCGTGGGAGGTGTTAGTCGACGGAGTCGAATACAGTCGCAATGTGGGACGAGTTGGGATGAGCTGGTTGAGGGCAGATGGAGAATCCTATACGACGTCTGCTCCGTACGTTCCGCGGCCACACTATCTCTGCCCATCTAACCTTGTGTTCTACGACAACCTGCCGATCTGGGGATCCACCATCGAGCGCTATGCTCGCGACTTCATTCCCGATCGCGTGTCTATGGGCAACGAGCGCTACAGTCGAATTTTGTTCCGTCCGGACGAACGTCGACAGGGCGAGGGTAGTCGAGCGGAGATAATTATCGATTTGCTTCACCGGATAGCGATCTACTACAAGATCGACCATCCCGATGGGGCAGGCATCGAAATGGCAGCCTCCAAGGCCCGAATCATATCCGAACCCGGAAATAGAGAGACCGAAGAGGTCTACGCGATCGATTTCCTTTAACGATCGATCCCGTCGACTACCTTCTCCAGGTTCTCATCTGGAGAACAAACAGGTCCGCCGCTGGCCTGTACGCGCTCAGAGCCAGTTGCTACCGCTCGCACCGCACAAGAGACGCCCGGACTTAGGCCCGAGATATGATCTCTTTGCCCATCGTGGACGACGATCATACGCCTCCAGGAGTGTGCAGCAGTGGACCACTACCATCGAGGTCGTGGCGTGGTTGATATTCTGTGCTTTCGGCGTTGTGGCATTGGTGGCGTGTGTGGTTCTGCCAAAGGGCTCCCGACATGAGCGGACCCCTGAATCCCCTTGGTTCTGGATGGTATTCCCTGTCACGTGCCTCATGATCGCAGCCTCGGTGGGGGTCTTCATGGCCTGGCCACAGGCCATGAGCAGTTCCGGGAGTCTCTGGTGGGACTTGTCCGGTCCGAGAACACCGACAGGGCAATTCCTGTCGAGCGAGCAGTACCACGAGATCACCGTGTGGAATCGGATGAGATGGCTGCTACCGGTGGCGTCTGTCGTAGGAATCGGGCTGTCCGTGTGGGCGTGGCGTCGAGGTCGCGTATAGGTGCACCTGCCCAACGTCGGCGCAGAGTGTCGACGGCATGTGAATACTGACCCCGGCATGGCAGGGGGGGCGAGTTCTGTTGCACCTGCGTGGGGTTTTGATTATGTGGACAACTCGGCGCGGGCAAGAGGCGGACCCAGGACCCGACTGGCCATTCAGGCATGTTCGGGGCACAGCAGCGTTGGGTCCGTTTGCCATCCGGCGTCGGTGAGCCACTGTTGTACCGGATCGGGCAGGACGTCGTTGGTGTCGATTTCGGCGGCGAATTCTCCGGCGAGGATGGGGCCGTCTCCACAGACGGTGCAGGCAACATCGACAGCAGGTTCTTCAGGTTGGCAATTGCGGCAATGGTTTCGAGCGACGATTTCGCCAGGGACGTCGAGGTCTCGGTGTAGCCAGGTGACGGCCACGTCGGCGCGTTGGTGAGCGGCCTCGGATCGGGTGCTGGGCTCGTGCCCGCAACTCGGGCAGGCACCCCGTGTCTTCCGCACCGGGACGGGGTGCTCGAGTATGTCCAGGCCAAGGTCGGTAGAGGTCGTTGTCTCGGAACCTGCCGATACATCGTCGGACTTGCTCAGGTGCCCATAAAGAGTGGTGCGGCGCACGCCGAGCAGTCCGGCGATCTGGGCGACGGTGTGCGTGTCGGCGTCGTAGAGACGTTGAGCGTGCTCGACCTGCTCGGCAGTGAGTTTCGGTGGGCGCCCGCCCTTGCGGCCGCGGGCCCTGGCTGCGGCAAGCCCATCGCGGGTGTTGGCCACGATCAACTCGCGTTGGAGCTCGGCGAGCACCGAGAGCATCCCGAACATGGCGCGGCCCTCTGCGGTGGCGGTGTCGATGCCCTGTTCGAGCACCTTCAGGCCGACGCCCTTTTCCCGGAGTTCGGCGCCGAGGCCGATCAGGTGCAGCACCGAGCGGCCTAGCCGGTCGAGGCGTGTGATCGCGAGTTGGTCTCCCTGTCTCAGCAACCTGAGCACCAGATCCAGTTGGGGGCGGGATGCCTTCGCGCCGGAGGCGTGGTCGACGTGGATGTTCTCGTCGGCAACGCCGGCCCGGCGCAGCGCGTCGATCTGGTGATTCGGGTTCTGGTCGCCGGTCGAGACGCGGGCGTAGCCGATCAGCACGTGTCGACAATATCCGACGGTGGGGTTATCCGACGTAGATTCTCGACACGGGTATTCAACATCCTCGACCTGGATTAGCGGTTTCACGCTCAACCCTGTCGAGAAACGATGGTTTTTCGACACGATCAAGGGGACGGTTGCCATCCGGTCGTATCCCCCGCCACCTCCGGTCGCCGGCCCTCCCACGCGGTTCCACAGACCGGAGGGGAGCACGCAGCCCATATCCGCCCGATTTTTCCCGAGTACTACGGCTACCCCATCCCCGACCGCACCGAGTTGATGGCGTGGCTCCGGACATCGACCGACCAATGGGACGGCAACGAGTTCCGGAAGACTCTCGGCTTCCTCGAGCAATGGACACCTCACCCATGTGCGCCAGGATGCGCCCACGAACGCATCGGGCCACTCGCCGGTGAATGCGGCCGCATCTACGACCGCATCGTCTCGCGTGTCGGCGATACCGACGCCGCGATCGTGACCGCCGAAGCCACAGCAATCGCCAATGCCCTCCATGACGGAGTACGACCAGGCGACGCGCTGCTCGCCGCGGTGATCGACACGCTGCAGGCATACCGGTCACATGCCTCGGACGAGCTGTGAAACCCTGACCTCGAAAAGACTTCAGCGATCAAGGCTTCAGCGACCGGAACGGCGTTGCCGACCCGGATCCGCCACGGGCATCGAGCGGCGCACTTGCGCGAGCAACACGGCGATTGCCATCGACACGGGAGACTCTTCTCAGCCGAATCGGTAGTAGTCCCGCGCGAGCACGGGGCGCCGACAGGACTGTCCCGCTCACACCGACCCAGGCCGGCTGATCGGCCGCAGGACGGTGTGGTCCCACCGACCCGACGCGGCCGGCGTCGACACAGGTACCGGCACGTCACGGACGTCGCGAGAGAATCTCGGAGACCTCGCTGTGAGCGGTGATGTGATCGAGCGCTTCCGGGCGGATCAGGCGCATGGCGAAGACCAGCTGACGACGCCGCGCCTCGGGCGCATCGAGGATGGGTTCGTGGTGGGCGACCCGGTTGCGGAACTCACGCAGATCCCCCAGTGTGCTGTGAACCTTGGCGCGGTCGGTGTTCGGCGGGAATGCCTTGTGCAGATACGGCACCCACAAGGTTTTCTCGTGGATGTCGGAGGTCATGTAGGTCCAGAACCCGAACATCAACTCGGCGACGATCTTTCCGGGGCTCGGGCGCTCGCCGGCAGCTCTACGTGCTTGACCGATCTTGTTGATCGGGACGCGGTTGGCGTCCTTGGCTTTCCCGGTTTCGGGGTCGGTGCGCAGATGTTCGGGGAACAACCGCCGGGCGGTGGCCTTGTCGGTCCAGTGCTTGTCCCCGGCGAGGGTGGCCGCGGCGAGCTGTGTGTCGTAGGCATTGCGTAGGGCGACTTCGAAGTGGTTGAGGTCGTGGAGGAACGCTGCGCTGAGCTTGGCATTCCACTCGTACAACGCTAGTGCCCGGGCACGGTCGCCACCGGATTTGCGCACGTAGAGCGCGAACCGGTCACTGCTGAGCCACTGCTCGATCCAGGCGTCACCGCTGGTTGCCAACCATCCTCCTTCGCCGATACACTCGGGGCATCGTAAGCCGTCGATGACCGCTGGTTCATCCATGTCGCGTCGGCTCAGGTGTGGAAGCCCCAGTATTCAGCTTTGCTGACCTGGGGTTTTCCTATTTTTCTCAACGAATCCTGCCGTGGGTTCGGGGTTATCGGGTTATCCGCCGGACCATCGTGATCTTCTCACCGTTATCGCCTCCGATATCGCGTGCCGATGGCACTGGACACAGCACGCGGTCGGCTCGCTGCCGCGATGATGAGCACCGGTAACCTCTATCCCCGAACAACGCAGCACGACGGGGGCAGCCCTCGGTGAGCCAAGGGGAGTGAATCGCCCCGAGTTCGGTGGAGGCTCAGCTATCTGGTTCCGGCCTCAGCGCGGACCGGTATCTCACCGTAGTCGTCCGCGGTGTGATTCGCCCAGTGGGTCGCCTCGTACTCGGCAGGTGGAACGTGGTCGATC
>NZ_JBAQXC010000371.1:0-3643 GCF_049299235.1 Rhodococcus sp. (in: high G+C Gram-positive bacteria)
CGCTCGCCGGCGGCACGCTCGGCGACGACGGCGACACGCTGATCCCGGCGGCAGCGATCAGCGGTGACGACGGTGCCGTCCTCGACGCGGCCGGGACCGTCACCCTGGTCGTCGACACCACCATCGAGGACATCCGCTCCCGCACTGTGATCGCGCAGACCGCGACCGGCGACACCGGCAATGTGGTCGTCGTCGGCGCGCACCTCGACAGCGTCCCCGAAGGTCCCGGCATCAACGACAACGGTAGCGGCGTCGCCGCGGTCCTCGAAACCGCGCTGCAACTCGGGTCCGATGCGACCGTCACCAACGCGGTGCGATTCGCGTTCTGGGGCGCGGAGGAAATCGGTCTCGTCGGTTCGACGAAGTATGTCGAATCCCTGACCGACGACGAGCGCAACGCGATCGCGCTGTATCTGAATTTCGACATGCTGGGCTCACCGAACCCCGGTTACCTCGTCTACGACGGCGACGACTCCGACGTGGTGGGGTCGGGTCCGGGACCGGCGGGGTCGGCGACCATCGAACAGACCTTCCGCACGTTCTTCGAATCACGAGGCGTGGCGGCCGACGGCACGGATTTCGACGGACGGTCGGACTATGGTCCGTTCGTCGAGGCCGGTATCCCGGCCGGTGGTGTGTTCAGCGGCGCCGACGAGATCAAGACGCCGGATCAGGCCGCCGAGTGGGGCGGCGAAGCCGACGCGCCGTTCGACCCGAACTACCATTCGCCGCAGGACAATCTCGACAACATCGACCGCGATGCGCTCGCGGTGACGGCGGCCTCGGTCGGTTACGGTGTCGGAATCTTCGCGCAGTCGCTCGACGGGGTGCCCACCGGAACTGCTCGGGACCAGGAGCGATCCGGCAACTGACCGGGCTCAGGGCTGTAGGCGCCACATGGGGTTGACCGGCCCGTGCCCGCTACCCAGGTCGTACGACCACTCGAGGCACTTGGTCACCCACTCCTTCGCGAAGGCCACCGCCTCCGGGACCGACCGGCCGTGCGCGATCGCCGACGCGATCGCCGCGGCGAGGGTGTCGCCGCCGCCGTGATCGTTGCCCGTGTCGATGCGGGGGCTGGTGAACTCGACAAACCGGTCGCCGTCGAACAGCAGATCGGTGCTGTCCGAGGAGGTGCGCAGGTGCCCGCCCTTGACGATCGCCCATTGCGCACCGAGTGCGTGCAGTGCCTCGGCGGCGCGTCGCGCGGTGGCATCGTCGACGACGTCGATGCCGGTGATGAGCCGGACCTCGTCCAGGTTCGGTGTCACGACGGTGGCCCGCGGGATGAGGACGGTACGCACCGCGTCGAGGGCTTCGGCGTGCAGCAGGGGGTCGCCGTGCATCGACGCGCAGACCGGATCCACCACGAGCGGAATCGGCCGACCGTGCCCGATACCGAGTTCGGTGCACACCTGTGCGACCGACTCGATGATCGCGGTCGACGCGAGCATCCCGGTTTTCGCGGCCGTCACGCCGATGTCCTCGACGACGCAGCGCACCTGGGCGGCGACGGTGTCCGGCGGGATTTCGTGGAATCCGGTGACCCCGAGCGAGTTCTGCACCGTCACCGCTGCCACCGCGACGCAGGCGTGTACGCCGCACATCGCCATGGTGCGTGAGTCGGCCTGGATTCCTGCACCGCCTCCGGAGTCGGTACCGGCGATGGTGAGGGCGCGGACCGGGGTCTGGCCACGCGGAGGCAACGGCAGGAGTTTCACGCGCGTGAGCCTACCGGGGGTCAGACAGCGCCGATCGGGGTGCGACCCGCGGGTCCGCGCGGGTGGCGATTTCCGCCGAATGTCCTGGTTGTCGGAGTCGTTGGACCTATCCCGTCGGGTGCCCGATGTGGCGCATCATGGACTCGGGGCTCCCGGATCGGGGTGGATGGCGAATACCGGCAGGGGGCTTCCGACGGACGGTATGTTGTGTTCTATAGTGGCATGCGTCACATTAATGTTCCGGCACCACGGAGGTTCCATGGTCACCAACTTGCCGCACGCCGAGGTGTCCGACAACGCGGGTCAGAACCGCTTCGAGCTCTGGCTCAACGGGGACCTCGTCGGCATCCTCGGGTACTTCGACACCGACCGTCCGTCGGGTGTCCCGGGCCGGAACCATCCTGTCGTCGACTTCCTGCACACCGTGATCGTCGAGGACTTCGGGCACCAGGGGCTCGCGGGCATCCTCGTCGGACGGTCGCTGGATGCCGCGCGGCGTCGAGGCTGGAAGGTACGTCCGGTCTGCACGTACGTGCAGCGATTCCTCGATTCCAACCCGGAATATCGCGATGTGATCGTGCCGCTCGAACCCGTCCGGCGCCGAGCCTGATCGGCAGCGGACCCGGCCGGGTCCGGGGCAGATCGTCAGATCGTCAGATCGACCACGACGGGGGCGTGGTCGCTGGCGCCCTTGCCTTTGCGTTCGTTGCGGTCGATCTCCGCGGCACCGACCCGCGCCGCGAAGGCCGGTGAGCCGAGAACGAAGTCGATTCGCATGCCCTGCTTCTTCGGAAAACGCAACTGCGTGTAATCCCAGTACGTGTAGACACCCGGACCGGGGGCGTGCGGGCGCACCACATCGGTGAACCCGCCGTCGACGAACGCGGCGAACGCGTCCCGTTCGGGCTGGGAGGTGTGGGTCCTGCCGTCGAAGAACGCGGGATCCCACACGTCCTCGTCGGTCGGTGCGATGTTCCAGTCGCCGACGAGTGCGATCGGCGCCTGCGGATCGGCATCGAGCCAACCCTGCGCATCGGTGCGCAACTTCGCGAGCCACTCCAATTTGTAGGTGTAGTGCGGATCGGCCAGATCGCGACCGTTCGGGACATACAGGCTCCACACCCGCACACCGCCGCAGGTCGCGCCGATCGCGCGCGCCTCCTGCGCGGGCACGGCATCCGGGTCCTTGGTGAATCCGGGCTGGTCCTCGAATCCGATCTGCACGTCGTCGAGTCCGACCCGGGACAGGATCGCGACCCCGTTCCACTGGCTCAACCCGACGTGTGCGACCTGGTATCCGAGTTCCTCGAACCGCGCGTACGGGAACTGCTCGTCCTTGCACTTGGTTTCCTGCATGGCCAGCACGTCGGTTCCGGTTCGTTGCAGCCAGTCGGCGATCCGGTCGGTGCGGGCACGGACGGAGTTCACATTCCAGGTAGCAAGGCGCACACCGACACTCTAGGCGAGGGGACCGACCGGTTCGGTCAGGTACCGGTAGCGATGGTGGTCGACGAACGCCAACTCGCGGAACAGTGCTCGCGCCCCCGCATTGTTGTCGGCGACCTGGACATAGGCGTGGGTCGCGCCACGATCACGGCCCCAGCGCAGCAGCGATCCGCACATCAGCGTGCCGAGGCCGTGCCTGCGGTGCTCGGGGGCGACCTCGACGGCGGTCAGTCCCACCCAGCGCCGCCCGTCGGGCGCATCGGTCACCGCGGCCCGGCCGATCGCGACCGGTTCGTCGTCGGGTGCGCCGATCCGGCCGAATCCGACCACGCCGCGGGCAACCGCGACGAGGATCCGCTCGGCGTGCTCGGGCAGCACACCGCTGCGATAGCGCGACAGCCACTGCTGATCCGGTCGCCCGCTCACGAGCACCGGGGTCGGCCCCTCCGGCACGGGCACGTTGTCCAGGTCGGCGG
>NZ_JBAQXC010000372.1:0-12974 GCF_049299235.1 Rhodococcus sp. (in: high G+C Gram-positive bacteria)
GGTGCTCGCCCCGTGGCTGTCCGCGTGGGCCGCCGCCCGAGCCGAAACCGACGGAGCCCAGGCCCGTGCCCGGTTCGTTCAGGACGCCGTCACGGTGCTCGACCACGCCGCGGAACTGAGGGTCGCCGGCCGGCTCGACACGACCCTGGACAGGGCCCACACGGAGAACGACGCGGTGGTCGCCGCGACCGATCGGGCAGCGGCCCCGGCCGCATTCGCCGACGCTGCCACACCGCTCGCCGTCGGCGCGAGCGTGCTGGGATCACTGCTCGTCGGCATCGCGGCGTTCGCGTCGGATCCGACGATGAGCCCGATGTCGCTGGGCATCCTCGTCCTGCTGCCGCTCGCCGCGTTCGAGGCGGCAGGGACGATGCCGGCTGCGGCGCTGACGCTGATCCGTGCGCGGATCGCGGCGGGCCGGATCACCGATCTGCTCGACCGCGCCGACCGGCCGGTCCGATACGGAACCCTGCCCGCCGACGGGCCCGGCCTGCTCCGCGCCGTGGACCTGTGCAGCGGCTGGCCGGACGGCCGGGCCTCGGAACCCATCGACCTGAATCTGCCGCCCGGCGCGCGCGTCGCGATCGTCGGAGCCAGCGGCAGCGGCAAGACCAGCATGATCATGACGCTGGCCGGTCTACTGCCCGCGGCATCGGGGACCGCGAGCCTCGACGGTGTCGCGGTCGGCGACGTCGACCCGGCAGAACTCCGTCGCCGCGTCGGCTTTTTCGCCGAGGACGCTCATCTCTTCGAGACGTCGGTGCTCGAGAACCTGCGTGTGGCGCGCGGCGACGTCGACGAGGCCGCAGCGACCGCTGCACTTGTGTCCGTTGGGCTGGGCGAGTGGGTGTCCGGTCTGCCGGACGGGCTGCACACGACGTTGGAGGGCGGCGCCCGCGCGCTGTCGGGTGGTCAACGCCGACGGCTCCTGCTTGCGCGCGCATTGTTGTCCCCGGTGCAGGTGCTGCTGCTCGACGAACCGACCGAACACCTCGATGCCGACGACGGTGCCCGCCTGCAGCGGCTGTTGCTCGATCGGACGTCGGGCCTGGTCGCCGCCGATCGTACGGTGGTCGTGGTCACCCACCAGTTGCCCGTCGGCACGGCCGCGGACCGGGTCGTCGAGGTCCGTTCACACAGCCGAAAATAATCCGTTGCCCGCTCGCCGACCGCGGCGTACCTTCGTCCGTACACGAGGAAGGAGGTGGTCTGGACAATGAGTGAATGTCGGACACGTGAGGTGGCTGCCGGCTAGCCGCTGTCGCCGACGACGGTATTCACCGACCGCGTGCGCGGCTGGCGAATCCCAGGTAGTCACCCGGCCCTCGAGTCCCCGGTCTGTCCGGCCGGGACCGGCGAAGATTGGATGCGTCCATCCTCGCCGGAACGACTCGGGGGCCGCTCTCCGTGTTCCGGCGAGGCGTCTTCCGGCACGGCCGTCTTCCGGCGGTGCGGTGCGCGAGAACGCGAAGTCTCGGCGGTTCAGCCGATATGACGTGACAGCCGCGCCGACAGATGCGGCTTCAGGTCGCCGTCCGCGACGATGCGTTCCTCGACATACGCGAGGTCGCCGCCCTCGATGATCCCGTACAGGCGCTTGGCACCGCCCACGACCTCACCGGACTTACTGCGGATCACCACATCGGTTGCGATCTCCCACGACGACTGGGTCAACGCCGTTCCGTAGTAGAGCTCGACGACACCGGAGCTGTGGCTGATCAGCAACTCGATGAACTCGGGGTCGGCGCTGCCCGCCACATCCTGGCCGGCCACCCGCCAGAAGCCGCTCTCGCGGCGATCCGGGACCGTGTACGCACCGTTGTCGTCGAGCCGCCACGACCGTGATTCCCACACCAGATAGTCGCCACCGTCGTGCGACACGACGATCTGCTGGCCGAAATGGTAGTCGCCGGTCTCCGCGTCGTTGCCTTCACCTTCACCGCGCCACACACCGACCATGGGCAACAGCGCCAGCAACGCCGGGTGCAGGTCGGGGCCGAGCCGCAGGTTCGCGGTGTCCTCGGGCAGAGGGAGCCCCGGAAGGGCGGGAACGTTCAGGTGTGCGGTCGACTCGGCGCGCTCGACGGCGTCGGCGACGGCCTTGTCCCCGCTGCCGCGAACGACACCGGGGTTGTCACCGTGTTCGGGGGTTGCCACCGCGTTCGGCCGTCAGGACTCGTCGGTGACCAGGCGGTAGATGGTGTACAGCGTGAACCACGTGATGAGCAGCGCTGCCAGGACGAGAAGAAGCTCGAAGAAGATGACCACGGGCACATCTTAAACCTCGGTGCCGGGCCGCGAAAATCGGCGGTGGGGGACCGGCACCGAGGTCGACGGTCGCGGCGACTACAGTTCGTCCGATTCGGTCGCTTCGACCGATTCATCACGTGCCTTCGGAGGTTGAGTGCGCCCGTTTCGTGCCACCGTTTTCGCCGCAGTGGTGCTCGCTGCCGTCTCCGTGTCCGTACCGGTCGCCGCCGCGGCCCCGGGAAGCGGGTCGTCCCTCCCCGGGGCCGGGCCGGCCGTACACCCGGACAACGCGGCGCTCGACTGCCCGGACCTGTTGGTTGTCGCCGTCTCCGGCGCCACCGACTCGACCGCAGATCGAAATCCGATCGAGGAGGAGACACGGCAGTTGTGGTCCAACTGGGTCGGCAACATCACCGTCCCCGTCGGGGAGGCGAAAAGCCGGTACCCGGGTTCGGTGGGCTGGATGTACGTGCCGTATCCGGCCACCTACGGTCTCGGGTTGTTCCAGGACGTGCCCACCTACCAGGATTCGGTGGCCGCCGGGGTCGCCTCGACAAACCGCATCCTCGACGAGCAGAAGACCCGGTGCGGGGACCGCACGCGATTCGCGCTCGTCGGCTATAGCGTCGGCGGCGAGGTCGTCGAGCGTGTCGCCCGGGAACTCGGGCATCGGCCCGCCGACGCCCATGTGGGACCCGACGACGTGGCCGGGGTCGTCCTGATCGGCGATCCCTACCGCCCTGCCGGCGTCGATTCTCTCGGTGCCCCGGGCCCGTCGGGCGGCGGATTCATGTCCTCCGAACCCGCTGACTACGGGGACCTCACCGACCGCATCCAGCACGCCTGCCGCCCCTACGACATCGCGTGCGACGCACCCGAGGAGATCGCGGTCCTCGAACTGGCACTCGGTGTTCTCGGGCAGATGCGATTCACCCTCGCGAATCCCCTCCAGACGATCGCCGACGCCGAGCGAGTGGTGTCCACGATGGCGGCGCGCGCGGCCGCACACATCGTCTCGGGCGACGACTGGTGGCAGTCCGACGAATCGCTGCTCGACGTCCTGCGCGTGGTCGCGGACAAGACCCGGCCGGTGCCGGACGCGAACCTCGGCCCCGACCGGCTCCGGGAGATCCTCGACTGGGCGGTGGGTCCGGGCCTGCCCGTCGTGCAAGAAAAGCTGCGTGCCGAGGGAGCGGGCTTCGTCGAGGACAACAGTGGCGTGGTCGAGCTCGTCCTGAAGCCGTACATCTTCCTCGCGTTCATTCAGCACATCGCGTACTGGAACAACAATCCGCACGATCCCTGGTACTGGGAGAGCGAGAAGATCGTCGACTGGATCGGCGCGCTCGCGCAGGAGGAGCGAGAGCGGGATTCGGTCGGCAACTGAGCCGCGGTGCATCGAGGGCCCCGTTCCGGATCGGAACGGGGCCCTCGATGAGCTGTGCTGACGCTGCACGCAGCGGTGCTGCTGACGCTGCACGCAGCGGTGCTGCTGACGCTGCTACGCAGCGGTGCTGCTACGCAGCGACGGTCACGTCGACGTTGTACACACCGGCAGCGCTCGGGCTGATGGTCGAGTCACCGTTACCGGCGCTCGAGAGCGCACGAACCTTCCAGTCGCCGGGTGCGGCGAAGAAGCGGAAGTCGCCGGTCGCGGATGCGACGACCTCGGCGGTGAACTCACCGGTGCCGTCGAGCAGGCGCACGAACGCGCCGCCGACCGGCTGTCCGTCGGCATCGAGGACGCGGCCGGTGATGACCGTTTCCTTCTCGACATCGACGCCCGAAGGCAGGCTCTGACTCTGAACGGGTGCTCCGCACATGTTTCCTATGCTCCCAACTCGATCGGTGCGCCGACCAGCGAGCCGTATTCGACCCAGCTGCCGTCGTAGTTCTTGACGTTCTGCTTGCCGAGGATCTCCTGCAGCACGAACCAGGTGTGGCTCGAGCGCTCGCCGATGCGGCAGTAGGCGATGGTTTCCTTGGAGTCGTCGAAGCCCTTGTCCGCGTACAGCTTCGCGAGGTCCTCGTCGGACTTGAAGGTGCCGTCCTCGTTCGCGGTGGTGCTCCACGGAATGTTGATGGCGCCGGGAACGTGGCCGCGCTGCTGCGCCTGCTCCTGCGGCAGGTGCGCGGGAGCGAGGATCTTGCCGGAGAACTCGTCGGGGGAGCGCACGTCGACCAGATTGACCTTGCCGATCGCGGCGATCACGTCGTCCCGGAACGCGCGGATCGAGGTGTCCGGCGTGGACGCCGTGTATTCGGTTGCAGTGCGGGTGACGGTGTCCTTCGACAGCTCACGACCGTCGAGCTCCCACTTCTTGCGGCCGCCGTCGATCAGCTTGACGTCCTGGTGACCGTACAACTTGAAGTACCAGTAGGCGTAGGCCGCGAACCAGTTGTTGTTGCCGCCGTACAGGACCACGGTGTCGTCGTTGGCGACGCCCTTGGCGGACAACAGTTCGGAGAACTGTTCCTGGTTCAGGAAGTCGCGGCGGACGCTGTCCTGCAGGTCCTTGCGCCAGTCGAGCCTGATCGCGCCGTCGATGTGGCCGCCGTCGTAGGCGGCGGTGTCCTCGTCGACCTCGACGAAGACGACCGACGGGGCGTTGAGGTTCTGCTCTGCCCAGTCGGCGGAGACCAGGACATCGGAGCGAGCCATGGATTTTCCTTTCGGTGGTGACACTGCGGAAGTCGGGAGGGAACGGTCTGAGGCGGCACGATCAGGGAGACACGGGACGCAGGCGCGTCACCAGCGGATGGATCCGGCAACCGAGGCACACTCCGAACGCGGCGTTGAGTAGCGCGGCGAACAGCGCGAACCCGGCGGCGACCGCCCCGATGACGGCCGCACCCGAGAGGAAGCCGACGGTGCCGACAGCAGCGAACACGAACCCGACGAGCTGCGCGAAACGTAGCGGCGCCGCGGGTTCGGTGTCGGTCGGCGCACCGAGGTGTGGCGCCACCAGCGCCGCGAAGAGACGACCGTACGGACTGCGTCGCGGCCCGAGCGCCGCGCCGAGGGCGAACACCACGGTCTGCGCGGCGAGTACTACGCCCGCTGCGGTGGCGGAGAACGTCGACGCGGCCAGTACGACGACGAGGACGGCGGTGGTGACCCAGGCGGCGAACCGGGGGCCACGAACATCGACGTGGGTGACGGTGCCGGGTGAGGAAACTGAAACGGACATCGGGGGTGCTCCTGCGGGAATCGAGGGCGCGCGCATGGCGGATCGAGTTGCCGGATGCGGTCGGTCGACCGCGGGGCGATCACATCGTTGTGTCTGAATCGACGTGCCGAGGGCGCCGGACGTCGAGGCCGAAGTGATCAGCAGGAACAACAACAGCCACCGAGGCGGCACAGATCGACTGCGCGGCGTCGGGTGAGCATCAGCTCTTGGCGGGAATGCACGTCACGGAGTGTAGCGAAGTTCTCAGGAAAGAGAATCCCGAGGGGTGCGCAGCGGAAGCAGAGCAGTGGCCAGGTCAGCGGCGTTCGGAACACCCGAAACCCGGAACCGCTCGGTGCCGCCGGCGTCGAACAGAAACGTCGTCGGCAACGACAGCACGCCGAGTTTCTTTGCCAGTTCCGGGTTTCCGTCGAGATCGACCTCGACGTCCCTCGGGATCGGCAAACCGTCGGCAGTAGCGGTGATCGTGTCGATCACCTGGGTGACGATGCGTCGCACGGCCACGCACGGGCCGCACCACGGAGCGGAGAAATGCAACACTGTCGGTTCCGGGCCGACACCGATGCCGAGTTCGGTCAGCAGTGGGTCGACGTTTGCCGACTCCGACCCGGCGGTGACCGCGCGTACGGTGCCGGACCGGGAACGCAGCGCGGTGCCGACCGCGAGGGCGGCGACGACGACCACGAGCAGAACGATGATTCCGATCACAGTCGCTGCACCGCGTCGAGGTCGATGACGGTGTTGTGGGCTTCGCCTTCGATGACGATCTGTGAGCCGCGCGCCTCCACGGATGTCGGATGCACACCGAAGGGCAGATCCTGCGGCTCGATCGTCGTGGTGAACAGACCAAGCACAACCGGCTTCAGCACATCCGGCACCGTGTAGTCGGCACCGCCTTCGGGACCGAAGTACAGGTCGGACGCGACGATGTGGATCCGGTCGCCGTCCAGCACCAGATCGGCCTGGACACTCACCTGGGCGGTGATCGGGCCGACCGGGACGGTGCCGGTGAGGACGACCCCACCCGCAGTGGTCGGGCCGGAACCTCCGGATCCGCCGGTGCCATCCGACTTACTGGCCGGCGGAGCAGAAATCTGCAGGTCGGGGATGTTGTAGAGCCGTCCCAATTCGGTCGCGTCAACTCGAACCCGCCCGTAGAGCAGATCTACCGGCACCGACCGGATCGACCCGTCGAGCAGTTCCGCTGCCGAAGCGTGCGCGCCGATCAGGTTTGCTTCGATGGTGATATCGCCGAGCGCGGCGCTGGGCACCCCCTGGGCACGGATCTCCACGTTCTCGAAGCGCCCGTCGCGGGCCTGTGTCAGAAATGGGAAGCCGTGAATGTTCACGGCGGGATCGGACGTCAGCGCGCCGCCTTCGCGCAGGGCCCGCGACACCCGGTACTCGGACCACGCGGCAGCACCGAAATCGACGAGCAGGGCGACTCCGAGCAGGACTGCGAGACCGAGGATCAATTTGCGCACGCCCACCATTGTGACCGAAGCGTCGACAGGCGGCATCGCCGTGCTAACACGGTGGTAACAAATGGGGCGTTAATCTGTAGCGCGTCGTTCATAGGCGAAGAAACGCTCACGACACAAGAACGGAGGCCCGGTGGAACTGCTCCTGCTGACCTCCGACCCCAACCCCGACGCGGTGTTGCCGTCCCTGTCGCTGCTCGCGCATTCGGTCCGTCCTGCGCCGACCGAGGTGTCCTCGCTCCTGGAGGCGAGTTCCGCGGATATCGCGATCGTCGATGCCCGCACCGAACTCGCTGCGGCCCGAGGGCTGTGCCGGCTGCTCGGGAGCACCGGATCGGCGATTCCCGTCGTCGCTGTGCTCACCGAAGGTGGGCTCGTCGCGGTCAACCCGGAGTGGGGACTCGACGACATCCTGCTCACCACGACCGGCCCGGCGGAACTCGATGCGCGGCTGCGATTGCTCCTCGGGCGCACCGGCGGTGCGGTCGCTCCCGAGAACACCGGCAAGATCACACTCGGTGAGCTGACCATCGACGAGGGCACCTACACGGCGCGGCTACGGGGTCGTCCGCTCGACCTGACGTACAAGGAGTTCGAACTCCTCAAATACCTCGCGCAACACGCCGGCCGCGTGTTCACCCGGGCTCAGCTGCTGCAGGAGGTCTGGGGCTACGACTTCTTCGGTGGGACCCGCACGGTCGACGTTCACGTCCGACGCTTGCGGGCCAAGCTCGGCCCCGAGTACGAATCGCTCATCGGCACCGTCCGCAACGTCGGCTACAAGGCGGTCCGCCCCACCAGCAAGTCGGGTAAGGGCGGCGTCGCGGCCGTCGAATTCGACGACCCCGACGACGGCGTCGCCGATTAACCTCGACGGGATGGAATTCGATACGCGTCCCACACCCGACGTCGCCGCCGCGATATGTGCGGTTCTCGACCGTGCCACCAGCGCCGACGGCACCGCCCCCGTCTCGGAACAGGGCGTGCACTCGCTCGGCCGCAGTGACGAAGCCCGGCATCTCGTGACCGGCATCGACGGTGAGATCACCGGCTGGGCGGTTCTGGTGCCCGGCCACGGCGAACACACCGCGATGGCCGAGGTCGTCGTCGATCCCCGGCATCGCGGTCGCGGACTCGGCACGGAACTCGTCGAGGCAGCCTTGGCTGCGGGGGGCGAGGCCACCCGGGTGTGGGCGCACGGCGACCTGCCGGCGGCACGCGCGGTCGCGGCCCGACTCGGCCTCGTCGGCGTGCGGGAACTGTTGCAGTTGCGCCGGTCCCTCACCGATCCGGAACTCCCCGGCCTCGACGTTCCCGACGCGCTGACGGTGCGAACCTACCGCGGGCCGGACGATGATTCGGAGTTGCTGCGGGTCAATGCGGCCGCGTTCGCGTGGCATCCGGAGCAGGGCGACTGGACCGCGCGCGACATCGCCGAACGCCGTGCGGAAAACTGGTTCGACCCGGCCGGGCTGTTCCTGGCTTTCGATCGGGACGACCCCACGCGCCTTCTCGGCTTCCATTGGACCAAGGTGCATGCCGCCGCCGACACGACCGAAGCGCTCGGTGAGGTATATGTGGTGGGGATCGACCCGCAGGCGCAGGGGCGGGGCCTGGGCAGAATGTTGACGCTGGCGGGTCTTCATCATCTGCGTGCGGGCGGTCTTCGTACCGTGCTGCTCTACGTCGAGGGGGACAACACCGCGGCACTGAACACCTACGGCCGGCTCGGCTTCGACCGGTTCCACGTGGACGTCGCCTATGCGCGAGAGGGCGACGCCCGGTAGTGGACCGAAATTTCGCGTGACTACAGTCACGTACTGGGAAAATATAATGTGATCGAGGTCATGCACCGACCATGTATTCGGTGTTGATTAACCTTGCGTTCACCAACGAACCCCTGACCGGCTACGGACCGCCTCTAAATTTCCTCTACGGGTCGAGCCGTTTCGGCCCGGTGCCGGATTTCGACCGGTGCCTGCTCGGCCGCGAATTCCGGAGGAGAACAGGTGAACTTCAAGCGCAGTGGCGCCCTTTTCGGTGTGGTGGCAGCAGGAGCCCTTGCTCTGACCGCGTGCGGAAGCGACAACAACGCCGGCGAGGTCACGGTCGACGCTTCGGCTTCGAACGCCGATTGCGAGGGCAAGTCGACGCTGTCGGCGGCCGGTTCGTCCGCACAGAAGAATGCGATGGACGACTTCGTGTCGACCTACATCGCTGTGTGCAACGACAAGGGTAAGAACGTCAACGTTGCCTACAACCCGTCGGGTTCGGGTGACGGCCGCACCCAGTTCATCGCCAACCAGATCGACTTCGCAGGCTCGGACTCGGCGATCAAGGGCGACCAGGCTGCACAGGCCGCCGAGCGTTGCGCCGGCAACCCGGCGTGGAACCTGCCGCTCGTGTTCGGCCCGGTCGCCATCGCCTACAACCTCGACGGCGTCGACAACCTGGTTCTCAACGGCGAGATCATCGCCAAGATCTTCAACGGTGGCATCACCAAGTGGAACGATCCGGCCATCGCCGCGCTCAACAGCGGTGCGACGCTCCCGGACCAGCCCATCGCCGCGATCGTCCGCTCGGACTCGTCGGGCACCACCGACAACTTCCAGCAGTACCTCGAGGCCGCCTCGGCCGGCGCATGGACCAGCGGCGCAGGCTCCGACTTCACCGGCGGCATCGGTGAGGGCGCGAAGGGGTCCGCGGGTGTCGCCCAGGCCGTCGCGACCACCCCGGGGTCGGTGACCTACGTCGAAAGCTCCTTCGCGACGCAGAACAATCTGAGCATCGCGCAGATCGACACCGGCTCCGGTCCGGTCGAGCTCACCGAGGCGACCGCGGGCAAGGCCATCGAAGGTGCTGCGTTCGCCAGCACCGGCGGCGGCGACCTGACCCTCGACCTGTCGTCGATCTACGGCACCACCGAGGCCGGCGCGTACCCGCTGGTTCTCGCGACCTACGAGATCGTGTGCTCCGGCGGCTACGACGCCGACACGTCCGCGGCGGTCAAGTCGTTCCTCACCAGCGCCGCGAACGAAGGCCAGGCGGGACTGTCCGAGCAGGGCTACACCCCGCTGCCCGACTCGTTCAAGGCCAAGCTGACCGAATCCATCAACGCAATCGGCTGATCTGCCGCAGTGCGACGACCGGCCCGATCTATATTCATGCTTACAGAGATTGCGAGCGCAGATGAGTGACGCGCCAACCACTTCGGCATCTCGCACCCCTGCCCCCGAACCAGAGGGCACAGGGGCGGGCGGTCCGCACGGTAACCCCCCGGAGGCCACGATTCCTGAATCCCCAACCGGTGCGCGGAAATCGGTGAGTAGGCCCGGCGACCGGATCTTCGGATCGCTGGCCACCGGATCCGCCGCCTTCATCTCGGTGATCATCGGCGCCATCGCCGTATTCCTCGTGTGGCGGGCGGTTCCGGCACTGCAACGCAACACCGTCAACTTCCTGACCAGCCGTGACTGGGTCACCCAGGACATCGACAAGATGGCCTTCGGTGTGCTCGACCTGTTCCAGGTCACCGTGCTGGTGTCGTTGTTCGCCCTGCTGCTGGCGATGCCGGTGGCACTGGGTATCGCCATCTTCCTCACCGAGTACTGCCCCGACCGGATCAAGAAGCCCCTCGCATACGTCATCGACCTGCTCGCCGCGGTGCCGTCGATCGTGTACGGCCTGTGGGGTCTGCTGGTGCTGGCCCCGGCCATCCGCCCGTTCGCGGAGTGGCTCAACACCAACCTCGGCTGGTTCCCGCTGTTCGCGGACGGCTCCGGCTCCATCGTCGGCGGCGGCACCATCTTCACCGCAGGCATCGTGCTCGCCGTGATGATCCTGCCGACCATCGCCGCGGTCAGCCGCGAAGTGTTCGTGCAAACCCCCGTCGCACAGGTCGAGGCCGCGCTCGCGCTCGGCGCCACGCGCTGGGAGGTCGTGCGGACCACCGTGATCCCGTTCGGCAAGTCCGGGTACATCAGCGGTTCGATGCTCGGCCTCGGCCGCGCGCTCGGCGAGACCATGGCGCTGTACATGATCCTGCGGACCACCTCGCAGGCGTTCTCGTGGTCGCTGTTCGACGGCGGCGCGACCATCGCGTCGAAGATCGCACTCGGATACGCCGAGTTCAACAACGACATCCAGGCCGGTGCCTACATCGCCGCGGGTCTGGTGCTGTTCGTGCTCACCTTCGTGGTCAATGCCGCGGCCCGCATGGTGGTCGCCGGAAAGAAGGACTGACCCATGTCGACGACCGTTCTCGACTCGCCCGTCAAGGGGCCGACCTTCCAAGGTGTCGGTATCCGCCGCCGCCTGACCGACCACACGGCGACCGTGCTGGTCACCCTGTCCGTGCTGGTCGCGTTGGTGCCGCTCGCGTGGGTGCTGTTCACGGTGATCTCGAAGGGCATGTCCGCGCTGCTGTCGGCGACGTGGTTCACTAACTCGTTCAGCGGCCTGAGCGCGTCGTCGATGGGCGGCGGTATCTATCACGCTCTCATCGGCACGCTGCTGCAAGGCCTCGTCTGCGCGGTCATCTCCATTCCGCTCGGCGTGTTCGTCGCGATCTACCTCGTCGAATACGCATCCGGATCCAAGCTCGCCCGGATCACGACGTTCATGGTCGACATCCTCAGCGGTGTGCCCTCGATCGTCGCGGCACTGTTCATCTACGCCTTGTGGATCGCCACCTTCGGGTTCCCGAAGTCCGCATTCGCGGTGTCGCTGGCGCTGGTGCTGCTCATGGTGCCGGTCGTCGTGCGCAACACCGAGGAAATGCTGCGCATCGTGCCGCAGGACCTGCGTGAGGCGTCGTACGCCCTCGGCGTTCCGAAATGGAAGACGATCGCCAGTATTGTGCTGCCGACCGCGATGCCCGGCATCATCACCGGCATCATGATCGCGCTGGCCCGCGTCATGGGCGAGACCGCACCGCTGCTGATCCTGGTCGGCTACGCGCCGTTCATCAACTTCAATCTGTTCGGCGGCGAGATGGGTTCGCTGCCCGGCGTCATGGTCGCCGAGATGAACAACCCCACCGAAGCCGGCTCGATGCGCATCTGGGGCGCAGCCCTGACCCTCATCCTGGTCATCGCCGTGCTGAACATCGCTGCCAAACTCATCGGCCGCTTCTCGCAGGTCGGCACCTCGAAGTAGCCGCTGTGCATCCACTCGTCGACATCGATACACCAGTAGGGAGCCGATAATGGCCAAGCGTCTGGATCTCAAGGACGTCAACATCTTCTACGGCAAGTTCCACGCCGTGGCCGACGTGACCTTGTCGGTGCCTCCGCGCAACGTCACCGCGTTCATCGGCCCGTCGGGTTGCGGCAAGTCGACCGTGCTGCGGTCGCTCAATCGCATGCACGAAGTCACCCCCGGCGCCCGCGTCGAGGGCTCGGTCATGCTCGACGGCGAGGACATCTACGACGCGTCGGTCGATCCGGTGGGTGTCCGCAAGACGATCGGCATGGTGTTCCAGCGGCCGAACCCGTTCCCGACGATGTCGATCCGCGACAACGTCGTTGCCGGCCTGAAACTGCAGGGCACGCGGGACAAGAAGTCGCTCGACGAGATCGCCGAGCGGTCGCTGCGCGGCGCGAACCTGTGGAACGAGGTCAAGGATCGACTCGACAAGCCGGGTGGCGGCCTGTCGGGTGGTCAGCAGCAGCGTCTGTGCATCGCCCGGGCGATCGCGGTTTCGCCCGACGTGTTGCTCATGGACGAGCCGTGCTCGGCGCTCGATCCGATCTCGACCCTCGCGATCGAAGATCTGATTACCGAACTCAAGCAGGACTTCACGATCGTGATCGTCACCCACAACATGCAGCAGGCCGCACGAGTGAGTGATCAGACGGCGTTCTTCAACCTCGAGGCCACCGGCAAGCCGGGCAAGCTCATCGAGATCGACGACACCGAGAAGATCTTCTCGAATCCGACGCAGAAGGCCACCGAGGACTACATCTCGGGTCGTTTCGGATAGATCGTCACAGCAGCGAACGGCCCGGTCGGAGTGCACTCCGACCGGGCCGTTCGCTGCTGTGACGATCTA
>NZ_JBAQXC010000373.1:0-2579 GCF_049299235.1 Rhodococcus sp. (in: high G+C Gram-positive bacteria)
GAGCAACACCACCTGCCGACCGGCGATCCCGCCGGTGCAGGCGCGTAGTTCGGCGGCGACGACGCGGGCGAGGCCGTGCGCGGCCCGTCGCATGAGCGTGCCGTCGGGCAGCGACGCGAGCAGCGGAGCCTCGGCGGCCCGGACCCGATCGCACGGATGATAGTCGCGCATCGCTGCTCCCGTTCGACGTGCGGGTTTATTCGACCGTGACGGACTTGGCCAGGTTGCGGGGTTTGTCCACGTCGTATCCGCGCGACTGCGCGACCTCGGCCGCGAACACCTGCAAGGGCACCGTCGACAGCAGTGGCTGCAGCAGCGACGGCGACGACGGGATCTCGATGAGATGATCGGCGAACGGACGCACGGTTTCGTCGCCTTCCTCGGCGATGACGACAGTGCGGGCGCCGCGCGCCTGGATCTCGCGGATGTTGCTGAGCAACTTGCTGTGCAGCACCGCCCGGCCCTTGGGGGACGGCATCACCACGATGACGGGGAGACCGTCCTCGATCAGGGCGATGGGTCCGTGCTTGAGTTCGCCGGCCGCGAAACCCTCCGCGTGCATGTACGCGAGTTCCTTGAGTTTGAGGGCGCCCTCGAGTGCAACGGGATAGCCGACGTGACGACCCAGGAACAGCACGGCCGGAGACGCCGACAGTTCCCGCGCGAGTTCGCGAACCGGGTCCATCGTGGCGAGCACCTGCTCGATGCGCGCAGGCATCGCGGCGAGATCGTCGTATTCGCGAGCCACCTCGTCGGGATACTTGGTGCCGCGAGCCTGCGCCAACGCCAGTCCGACCAGCAGGTTCGCCGCCATCTGGGCGAGGAACGCCTTCGTCGACGCAACCCCGATCTCGGGGCCGGTGCGGGTGTAGAGCACCGCATCGGCCTCGCGCGGGATCTGCGCGCCGTTGGTGTTGCACACCGCCAGTACTCGCGCCTTCTGGTCTTTCGCGTGCCGGACGGCTTCGAGGGTGTCGGCGGTCTCACCGGACTGGGAAATCGCCACGACCAGCGTCGACCGGTCGAGCACGGGATCGCGGTAACGGAACTCGGAGGCCAGTTCCACCTCGACGGGGAGTCGTGTCCAATGCTCGATCGCATATTTGGCGACGAGACCGGAATGATAGGAACTGCCGCACGCCACGACGAACACCTTGTCGATGTCGCGTAGTTCCTGATCGGACAGGCGCTGTTCGTCGAGCACGATGCGGCCGTCGACGAAATGCCCGCGCAGCGTGTCGGCGACCGCGTCGGGCTGCTCCTCGATCTCCTTGAGCATGAAGTAGTCGTGGCCGCCCTTCTCGGCGGCGGCGAGATCCCAGTCGATGGTGAACGGCCGGGTCGGCACGTCGGGACCACCGTCGAAATCGGTGACCGAGTACGAGTCCTTCGTGATCACGACGACCTGATCCTGCCCCAACTCGACAGCGTCGCGGGTGAACTCGATGAACGCCGCGACATCGGAGGCGATGAACATTTCGCCGTCGCCGACACCGACGACCAGCGGCGTGGAGCGACGTGCGGCCACGATCGTGCCGGGATGGTCCGCGTGCGCGAACACCAGCGTGAACGCGCCTTCGAGCCGGCGCAGCACGCTGCGCGCGCTCTCCACGAAGTCGCCGGCGGTGGGGCCTGCGGCGTAGGCGCGGGCCACCAGGTGCACCGCGACCTCGGTGTCGGTATCGGATGCCAAGTCGACACCGTCGTGTTCGAGTTCGGCGCGGAGCGGTGCGAAATTCTCGATGATGCCGTTGTGGACGACGGCGACGCGACCGGTCGCGTCGCGGTGCGGATGCGCGTTGCGGTCGGTGGGCCGGCCGTGGGTCGCCCACCGGGTGTGCCCCATCCCTGCGGTCCCCGCGAAGTGGTCCCTGCCGACCTCGTCGAGTTCGGCCTCCAGGTTCGCCAGCCGCCCCGCCTTCCGCTCGACGGCCAGCCCGCCGCGCCCGTCGAGGATGGCGACGCCCGCCGAGTCGTATCCTCGGTATTCCATCCGCCGTAGTGCCTCCACCACGACGCCGAGAGCATTGCGGTGCCCGACATATCCCACGATTCCGCACATGGTTAGCAGGGTACTGGGCAACGACCCGGCGGTAACAACTCGACGGGACCACACGCGCCCCGGTCCGCGGCCGGTGACGTGCCGCACGGATCGGCCGTCCGCTAACGTTCACGCCGTGGCGTCGAACCCGAAATCCCTGGCTCAGCAGCTCTCCCGGCGCGGACCCCATTCGGTCCTGCGCGGCGACCTGGCACTGGCCGGTCAACCAGGCGTGGTCTACACCCCGGCCGAGGGTTTCGGACTTCCTGCGGTGGCATTCGGGCACGGGTGGCTGACCGGAACGTCGAACTACGTGAAGCTGCTCGAGCATCTCGCCTCGTGGGGCATCGTCGCGGCAGCCCCGAACACCGAGCGCGGGCCGGTGCCGTCGGCGCTGGGCATGTCCACCGACCTGCTCACCGTTCTCGACATCTGCACGAACGTGCGGCTGGGGACGGGCCGAATCAGCGTGCATCCCGACCGCCTTGCCGTGGCCGGTCACGGTCTCGGTGCGGGTGCGGCGGTACTGGCCGCGTCC
>NZ_JBAQXC010000374.1:0-1851 GCF_049299235.1 Rhodococcus sp. (in: high G+C Gram-positive bacteria)
GGGCGAGCCGGTCCGGTATCAGCAGGCGAAGTGGAAGCCCGCGGTCGGCGAACCAGCCGGCGAGCCGCGCCCGGACCGCCGGGTCGGCGGGATCGGCGACGGTCCCGGGATCGCCGAGCGGGATCGCCGAGTTGGCACGCAGGGTGAAGCCGGCACCGGCCCGCAACAGCCAACCGTCCACCCACTCGAGTTCGAGTCCCGGCCAGCCCGCTGCGGCGGCCGCCTCCAGCGCGCGGATCTCGCGGGTCCGGACCGGGCGGGCGGTCAGTGCCTTGAGCGCAACCACCGCGTCCGGCGCGACTTGCACGAGCTGCCGGGTCTCGGTCCGCACCACGACCGCCGGTTCGACGGCGACGAGCTCACCGATCACGTCCGTCATGGGATGGCTGTATCCGGCGGGCAGCCGGTATCGCAGCACCACCCGGGTACCCAGTGGAATCGCGCCGGCGGAATCGGACATCGGCGGATCGTCAGTCTTCGTCTTCGTCGTCGTGGCCGAACGGATCGTCGACGGACCCCGGCAGCCAGGTCAGGCCGGGCACACCCCACCCCGCGCGTTTGATCGCCTTCTTCGCCGCGCGCGCGTTGCGGCCGATGAGAACGTCGACATACAGGAATCCGTCCAGGTGTCCGACTTCGTGCTGCAACATGCGAGCGAAGAAGCCGTGGCCCTCGATGTCGAGCGGGTTTCCGTCGGCGTCGGTGCCGGTGACCTTCGCCCACTCGGCGCGGCCGGTCGGGAAGTTTTCGCCGGGAACGGAGAGGCAGCCCTCGAGATCGTCGTCGGGGTCGGGCATGGTCTCGGGGATCTCGGAGGTTTCGAGGACCGGGTTGATCACCACACCGCGGCGGCGGACGACGTTGCCGCGCTCGTCACGATCGGGGCAGTCGTAGACGAAAAGGCGCTTGCCGATCCCGACCTGGTTCGCGGCGAGCCCGACGCCGTTGGCCGCGTCCATCGTTTCGTACATGTCGGCGATCAGCGGGGCGAGATCGGCGGGCGATTCGGTCACCGGTGCCGTGGGATTGTGCAGAACCGGGTCGCCGGTGATCACGATGGGAAGGATGGCCATGGTGGAACAGAATAGTGCGCGGGACTCGCCCGATCGACGAACCGGTACCTGTCGCCCGCCCGTGGTTCAATTGGCGTCGGAAACACACTGGTGCAGTCGGTGTGATTCACGGCAGGCGAGGAGTGAAATGGACGGCGCAGCTGCGCACGACAACGTGAACCGGTCCGTGGACGATCCCCAGCAGAACAACGCCACCGCCGACGTTCAGGCACCCACGAACCCCGACGAGGTGGGCGCTCACGGACTGACCCGCAGGGAACACGACGTCCTGGCGTTCGAACGCCAGTGGTGGAAATATGCGGGCGCCAAGGAAGAAGCCATCAAGGATCTGTTCGGGTTGTCCGCGACTCGGTACTACCAGGTCCTCAATGCGTTGGTGGATCGCCCCGAAGCGCTCGCCGCGGACCCGATGCTGGTCAAGCGGTTGCGTCGGCTGCGGGCGAGTCGGCAGAAGGCGCGGGCTGCGCGGCGGTTGGGCTTCGAGATCACCCGCTGACCGCAGCCCGGCGCCGACGGGGAAACCCGACGAGGCACGCCACCTGGCGAGGCAACCCAACTGACGAGGCAACTATGGTCGAAGGTGTGCGTACGAACACAGAGTCCTCGGGTCCACCCCTGCGGGCTCTCGCGATGGTGCTGATCTCGCTGGCGATCCTGTTCGCGGGCATCGGCCTGGCGTCGCTCGGCGGTTCCGATTCGGAGGGCGCCACACCACCGGTGACCGAACCGGCCGCGGCGCCCGTACCGACGACCACCGCGGCGCCGACCGGTGCGGCGC
>NZ_JBAQXC010000375.1:0-9905 GCF_049299235.1 Rhodococcus sp. (in: high G+C Gram-positive bacteria)
CCGCTCGGGAGCCGCTCCGCGGCTCGGCGGTGGTGTCGTCACACTGCCGTCGCCCGCGTCGCCCGCGTCGCTCCGCTCCGCTCGAAACCGAAAACACAAGCCCGCCAACACTTTCCACGTCACCACACCATACCGAACCCGAACACCCGACAGTCGGGGACGCGCTCCGCGCGCCGGCGTCACCACCACCCCACCACCGCGAACCCACCACCTCAGCCATACCCCCACCCTACACCACACCCTCGCCGGATACCGGGAAACAACCGAAACCGGTGAAACGCGAAATACTCAGTGCCACAAACCAACAACCTCACACACTCACATCACAACGCGCGAACACACCCGAATATTTTGCACACCAACATATTCCACTAAACATGTTGCACCACAACACAATTCAAAAAACGGACGAAAAAGACACCCACACCGCCGGCAACCACCCCACAACAACCGGGCGGCCCCCACAACAGGGACCGCCCGACCACCCCCACCTCAACTCACCTCAACTCACCTCAACTCCCACCGGGGAGCCACAGCAAACACCACCTCCGCCACCGCATCAGGAACCGACGAACACGGAACCGCACCCACCACACGACCCAACTCCTCATCCGACAACTCCACACCCGACCACGCACGCACCTGCGCACCCGTCACAACAACACCCCCACAGGTGCATCCGCTTTCTCCGTGTCCAGCACCCCCCGGATTCCGGTCGCAGCCCCCTGAGTTCCCCTGAAATTGGAACACCCTCACGACGCACGATTCGAGAAGGCTTGCCCAAACAATTCTCATTTCACGATTGAAGCCTGTACAGACGGGCCGTTGTATCCGAACTCAGCCAAAGAGCTACCATCCGTATTCACATACCGAGCCTTCACCACCACGGAAATGACCGGCCAATCATTCCCTTCGTCATCATCCTGAATCGCATGATTCCGAGCCCACTCCACATCCAGTGCAACCCAGTCCCCAGCATTGATCCAATTCGTACCGGGTGGAACCGCACGGAAAACCGAAACGGGGCGGTCCGGGTCATTCTGACAATTCCGGAGAACATCTACGGCACCGAGTTCCTCCCTATTGCAGTACCACTCCGGCTGGTCCAGAACATCCTCCGGCCACACCTGACCCAATTCACAGATCGTTGGATCATCCGATCCCGGTGCCAAATGGCTCAATCGGTAGTCAGTCATCGCTGCAGATCCTCCTGAACTATGTTGTCCATCTTCCGCCCAGAATATCCACTTCATACGCGGCCGCACTCAGTGCTATCAGATCTGCGCCGGGCGAAAATCTACTTGGTGTTAGTCGCGGCCGCGCCAGTTCATCCACAGGCAGCAAGGCGACGGCACCCTGGCGGTGTCACAACCCCGCCCGGGTGCCGTCGCCCTGTTCACTCACCCACTAAGAGGTGGCGACCAGTTCTTCCAGATCAGAGCAGCGCGTCCCACGATCCCCGCAGCCCAGCGGAGTCCTCCACCCGCACAGGCATGAGAATCCCGATCGAGTGCGTTCCCACTCGAACACCGATGCTTCCGCGCGCCGACTTGTGGTTCGGCTCGATCAAGAGGTATTCGTCCCGCCGCTTGATCTTGGTGAACTTGGTGAGAACCGCCGGGTTCACCCATGCTGCATAGCCCACGTCGGTACCCATACGGGCTCGCTCACGGACCCCATCCATCAGGCCCCGCCAGTCCGGGAACGAGTGGTGCGAACCGCGTACGCTCGCCGACACGCCATCCGAGCGTCGCAGATACATCATCGTGCCCTCGAACGACAAGATCACCGACACCGCCTTCTGGTCTCGTGTCGCGACCTTCAACAGCGGCAGTGCCGCTTTGACGTCATCTGCAGACAGTGTGACCTGAAATCCCGTCGCCGTGCCGCCTTCCACGCGCTCGACCGTCGCGCGCGTGGCGCACAGCGCAGTGCGATCCATGCCTACCGCGATCATCTGATCTCCACGCACTTCCACGTGCACTACATGGAGAGCGTCGATAGCCGGTCCGGCCGCGAACGTCAGCGCCGTCGACAACAGCAGGAACAACTCGTGCGACGGCAGCGCGAAAATCGGGTTCGCGACAACACCGCCATCGGCCGACTCGGCGACATTCACATCGGCGAAATCAACAGACATCACACACTCCAAACCCCCGGGATGCACACCCGGGACACGCGAGCCGAGGGATGGTCACTCCACCCGGCCCACACCAACTGGGACGGCTCGACTGTAATCACCTGCGCGCACAGTGCGCAAGTACCGAAATGTGCTGTCTATCAGCACATTGTGGTCACTCAACCGTTCACATGACGTCTCTGAAAGCAAGGGCTCTGGCACCCGAATCCCTCCGGCCCATCCGGCCCCGGGCACGGAGCCGGATGGGCCGGAGGTCGACACGCAGATCCCATGACAGTCATCGCATGACGACAGGGCGGCGGCACGGCTGAGTCCACTCGACGAGATGTAGCGCCTGGTCCACGAAGCCTGCTCGCCCAGCAACAGACCAACCGCAGAAGCGCGGACAGAATCAACGAACAGAGATCTCTCGCATGAGCAGCACTCGGAAGAGTATCTATCAGGACGTGCAGGCAGCCCTGACCGAAGTCGGAACACGCCCTTGCCGGTGCCGACGTGACCGTTTGTCCGGTCAATGCCGGCAACGGTGGCTCACATCCATGCGCCAACCTGCTTCCCGGACTGCACGTGGATTGAGAACGTCGGTGGCCGCCCCCTGGATCGAGGGCGGCCACCGACAGGCAGCGGTGCTACGTTCTACATTCCGAGCAGTTCGGCGGCGTAGTTGGACGCCACACGAGCGTCCACGTCGCCCCAGTCAACGTCGAGTGTGTCGGCCAGGTGCCGCAGATCCGCCACGAGATCCGCGATCTGTTCCTCGAACCCGTCGTTGCCGCTGCGGCAGCGTTTCACGTAGGGGACCAACGCTGTCGCGGCGAGCAGAGCACGCAGCGCATTCTGCTGGTCAGCGCCGATCGCCGAGTCGGCGAGGGGCGCATCGGTGTGGCGGCTGCACAGCGCAGCCAGATCGTCGATGTTCTCTGCGCCGCGCATGTCCGCCGCGTAGTCGGTAGTCGTCATGTGCATTCTCCTGCGTTCAGTCTGTTCAGGGCCGGGTCCGGCGCTCGAGTTCGGGCCCCGAAGCGCGCCCACATCCGTGTCGTGCCGTGGTTCAGGACTTCACTACGGCGTCGACGTGCCAACTGTTGACGAAATCGGCCAGGCCGCCATTGCAGAATCGGTCCGCCACCGCCGCTGCTACCTCGTCATTCGAGAAGTCGCGATTCGTCGCGTCGTCCTCCGAATCAGCGGACACCGTGAGAGTCACGGTCACGGCAATGTCGACCACGAGAGTCACGTCGAAGTCGCGTGAACGGACGGGCAGGTCATGGATCTGCATGAACCTGTCGAACTGGGAGCACAAGTCGTTATCGTCGGCCCACTCGTGTGCATCGCACACCAGTGCGTCCACCCATGCTTGGTGTTCCATCCGCGCGATGCTGGTTTCGCGTGTCGCAGCAGCGGCTTCCTCGCGTGCCGCCGCGGTTTCTCGGCGAGCCTCCAACAGCGCCCTCAGTGCTGCCTCCATACGCCGCCACCCCGCAGGAAACGAGAGCCGACCGTCGGCTACCTCCACTTGCTGCGGCGTCACCACAGCGAACACAATCCGCTCTCCGTCGTCTTCCGGCAGAACAACCGCGACGTGTGCGGGTTCGTCTCCGCACCGCGGGTTCGCGGAGTCCACCATCACCCAGCCCGTCACCCACCCCGATTCGGTCTCGACCCGCACGTACGAGCCGGACGCCGGAGGGAACGTCACCGCAGCGCCGCACGCATCCGTTCGGGCCAACGCGACAACATCAGCAGTCATCAGAGAAACTCCAAACTCCCGAGAACGCTGTCTCGGGGTACCGCGTGCCGAAGGTGGTCAGTCCCCGGCCCGCATCAACTGGGACTCGCTCACGTTAACCTGCCGAGGCGGTCCAGGCAAGCCACGGAATGTTCTCCACGCCAGTTGTTTTCATGTCTTCGTGCAGCATTGCGCGGAGTGGAAGTCAAGCTCCCCGGCGCACAAACTTCCCCGGCTCTTCCAGCTCCAGGCACGGGGCTGGAAGAGCCGATAGTCGTCGCCGGCCGAATGGTCGGCCCGCCCAGCGTCAACCGGTCACGACACGGCACCAGCATGTCTCTCGTCGGGGCACTCCCACCGTTCCCACCGCGCGACCGGTCCGACACTCGGGCGATGTGCCGCCACCGTCCTGCAGCACGGCGGACGGACTGCGGGGCGGTGGCGGGGTCGCATCAGCACGGGGCCGGGCGCGGCGGCCCGGCCCCGTGCTGCCAGCGTGTCTATCCTGTGGCGGTGGACGCCAGGGCACCCACTCGCATCACCCGGTACTTCACTCCACCCAACATCGTGGTCCACCGTTCGATGACGGTCTCGTCGTCGGTGTCATCGTCGATCGGGGGGCCGCTGACCGGAACCTCACAGCGGTGGTCCTGGTAGTCGTCCCGGCACCACGCGGCGATCTGGGCGTACGCCGCTGCCTCCGTCGGCGCCACCGCCACATGGTCCATGCACGAGTCGTCGGGTGCTTGCAGGTGCGCGATCCAGCCCTCGGTGTCCACTTCCCCGGCGTAGACGGTGCGACCAGATTCTTCGTGCACCGTTCCGTCCGCGAGACGCCACTGCCACCGCGAGTAGTCCTCCCCTACCGCTTCGATGCAGCCGGTGCCGCCGTGGTCGGCCACGATCTGCAGAGTCGGCATCGCGTCGCGAAGTTTCCCGTCCCCCCACACGAACAGTGTGACGCGACCATCACATTCGTCAACCTCACTGGCACCGGGGCATTCGGAACCGATCGCCTCGGAGATCACCGCTGCTACCTTCCCCGCTGTACCGTCCTCGTCGCGCGCATAGTCCGCGATCTCGGTATCGACGTCGCTGTCCGGCGCGCAGAACGCGGTCCACACCGCGTCCACCGCGGCAGCGGGGAGAGTGATCGACCCGTGGGTGCTCACGTAGTATCCCACAGCCTTACACCTCTTCCGTGGTCGTCGGGTCGTCGCACATGCACGCGGCCGCATGACGCTCGTCGCCGTCGTGGAACGGGCAGTGTGCGGATCTGCCTATCTCGATGGCGTCGAGCGCATCGCACAGCCCTTCGTACAGATCGGCGGTCGCGGGTTCGTCACGTTCGACGGTGTCCGTGGTGCCGGTCGGCCAGGTGATCGTCAGCGCACCCTCATCGACGCCGATGACGATGGTGTGAGCATCCGAGGACTTGTCCTCGCGAGCCGCAGTCGGGGCCTCCCGGCTCGGGGTATCGGTGGTACCCAATGCCCGGTGCGCGGCGGCGAGCAACTCGGTGTGCATCTGCCGGTATCGGTCGGCCACCAGCGGCCAACTGTCGATCAGTGCCTGTTCGAGTCGATGATCGGGGATCGGCGGGATCTGGTCGGTGCCCATAGCTTCTGTTGCGACCGCATTTCGCAGTTCGGTGACAGGCACCATCCGCAAGGCCGGTGCCGTCGCCGATACCAGGGTCCGCGCCGCGCGGGTGAGGGACTCGTTGAGCAGTGTGGTCACACCGTCGAGAACGTCGTACACCGTCACCAACTCGGTGCACGGGAGCGACCTCATGTCGGATAGTCCGGCATCGGCGACGAGCACACCGGAGTCCAGGAACACCGAGAGCGTCAGGTGGTAGTCGTTGGTGAGGTTTCCCTCGTCGTCGCAGGTGAACTCCGCGCACACCTGCGATACTCCCCGGTTCTCACCGTCGATCTCCCACACTCCGTAGCAGCCCGTCACGTTCACGATCTCCCGGATCGTGTCGAGACCGTCGCGGTCACCGGCCGCTGCCCGAGCAATCGCGGCGCCGCTCTCCAACTCCCCGTCGGACAGGATCTCCGCGACCGCCACCCGATCGTACGAGAGCCGCCACCCGGCCCGTACCTCGTCCATCACATTCGTCATCGCACACTCCGCTCCCCGCAGCACTGCGCTGCGGATCGAGCCGGACGGAAGTGGTCAGCAACCGCCCGTCATCAACTGGGACCACACGAACATATCGGCTTTCATCGCCACGAGTCAACACTCCGAATCTCTTGCAACCCAACATTTTCGACGACTAGTGCCACCCAGAAATAACACCCGAAGTCAAGGCGCAAGCACCCACGAATACCCCCTGGGCATTCAGCTCCGGGCACGGAGGTGAATGCCCAGGGGTGCACCATCAACCCGCGCCCCAAAACCCACCACCGAATCCGATAGAATCGCAATCACGTTCCCCGCCAACGGGTTACAAAACACAAACCGAGAATGAGGGAGATGGATAATGTGTGAACAACTCGAGGTCGGCGACATCGTGCAGCGAGTCGCGGCCGCCGGCGTCGGCACCAACCAGGATCGGTACACGGCACGCGTGACCGCGATCGACGGAATCTACGCGTACCTCGACAACGGCCGCTGGTTCGACGTGTACGGAAACGGCCACGACATCGACACCCCCGGCAAGATACACACCGGACTGCTGAGGAAGCTCTACACCTGAACTGCACGCCGCCACGCACATCCCGAAGGCGCACCCCCACGGTGGCCACCCGACCTGCTTCAGCCGTCGAGTGGCCACCGGACAGTCGCCCCGGCGACCTGATTGACCACACCAACCTCATCCAGCGGAAACGTCGAGCGCTACACCGCCCCGACCCGTGACGAAGCTGCAGACCCACACACCCGAACCCCGGCAGACGACCACCACACACCCGACGGTGACACCCGAACGTGCGAATACGCTGCGCCCCACCGAGCGCACCACCTACTTACGCTGAATCCGTGCCACACGCAGCGGCGATCCGGACGCCACGAGCAACCAGTCACCCATGCGCATGAACCCTGCCGCATCGAGCAGCACGTACGTCTCCCGTACGGTGTCCGCCTGCCCCACCTCCTCGGTCGATCCGTCGTCGTAGACGATCCACATGTTCTTCGACTCGCGGTTGTACATCGCCCGCATCGGCACTACCTCTCCGCTCTCGGGGGCTCAGTACCCGCCACGTCGATCCGATTCCAGGACACGATCCGGCCGTCGTCGGTACACACCAGGTACTCCCACGTACCGTCGACCGAATGTTGCTCGAGCACCTGGAGGACGGTTCCGGTCCCCGCCGCGAATGCCGTGCGGTACTGCTGCCCCGCGTGCCGCACGCGCGTTCCCACCGGAATCGGTACCCGGACGCCGCGGGCGGTCACCGCGTAGCCTGCTCACCGGTGCAGCGCACCTCGGAGCGCATCCGGCCGGGCGCGCACCCGAACTGAGTTCGCTCACCCGCCGAACACAGGGTGTCGAACACTCGATCCGGTGGGTATCCGCGGGTGTATTTTTTCGTATTCTTCACTGCCCCAACGCTAGTCGAATAGCTCGGGGAATTTTCGGCGCGATACCGTGGGCCGGCGCGCCCAGCACTCCACATCGCGACCGGCCGGGAGCCGACCTCGATCGACAGGCCGGTCACCGAGGAGTACGCGCACACTCCCCGGACCGGGACTGTGTCGATGTTCGCCGGCGGCCATCGCAGCACCTCCCCGGTATCCTGGGGGCATGACACAGCCCGACGCGGCGCCCGAAACGGGGGTTCTGCGTGGGCTGATCGACGCGCGTCGCGCCGAGTTCCAGACGCTTCTGGACAAGTACGCCGCAACGAACCCGAAGCTGTTCGGGTCCGTCGCCCGCGGCACAGCACACACCGGCAGTGACATCGACATCCTCGTCGAGATGGATCCCGCAGACGGGAACCTGCTCATGCGGGCCGCCGGGCTCATGGACGAGACCCGCGCGCTGTTCGGCCGCGACGACATCGACGTGTTCCCGATCCAGTTGCTCAAGCGAGCAATAGCAGCGGCGGCACTCGAGGATGCCGTCGCCCTGTGAGCCGCGATACCGGTCCGCGCATCACCGGCGGCCGGACCGGAGGCGGCGTCACCGTTCGGCGGAGATCACCGACGTCCACCCGGGATCGCCTCGGGGCAGAAGTGTTCCGATGTCCGTCGTCAACGTCACGGGCGTCCGGCACACGCTCGCGCAGTCCTCGATTCCTGAGCAAGACTGGCCGCGAGCATCTGTCGCTGGGCACCGGCCGCGGCCACCGCAGTCGCTCCGGACGAACGTGTGCGGGTGCTCGCCGGGTGTCGCGCCTCCACTCTGGTGTGGTGCGTGGTCGGTGCCGCGGTATCGACGCACCTGCTGCCGGCCGTGGTCGAGGCTGTCGTGTGTGTTTCCGCGGAAACACGTGGCAGGGTGCAGCGTCCTCGAGCGACCGACAAGGCGGCGAACGACGGCACGGCAGGGAGTTGTGCGGCCGTCCGCCCCCGCGCGCAGCCGCCCCCGCGCGCAGCCACATACTGCCGGTCCTGTGATCGCCGGCGCCGCACAGTGCCGGCCATCGAGATCGACACGGCCTGTCGTACATCCCCGCCGACGTCCGCCGAAATCGTCCGCACCGCACCGCACCGCGCTGCACGCAACGAGAATCCCCCGAGACCGTCGTCGTGGTCGTATCGCACGTTTCCGCGGGGGAACATGCGGCGTCGACGGCAAAAGCGCTGCTCCGGGTAACGATCGAGTGTGGTGACACGATGGCATGAAACGACCCGCTGTCCGCACACGAGGAGCCCGATGAGCGTCGAGTCCGCGCCGTACCACCACCCGATCGCCGTCGTCGACGAACAACCCACCACGGTGGCCGTCTGGCACGTCGACATCAGCGGTGAGCTTCCCCCACGGATGTCGCGTCTCGGTGGGGCCTGGGTCCTCGACACCACCGCCACCGACACCGTGGCCACCCTGCTCACCGGCCGGTACGTCGTGCGCTGCACACCGGCGCCGGCGGATTCGGTCGTCGAACAGCTCCCGGTCGCCGGGTGGATCGACCTCGACGCGACCGTCGATGCCGTCCACACCGAAATCCGTGACCTGGACAAGCGTTTCACCGAACATGCCGCCACGGTCAAGAGCAAGCTCACCCGCCCGGACTGGCCCGAGGTTCCCGACCCGCGCACCGCGGTGCTGCGGCCGGTGACCGGCCCCGGTGACCCGCAGCCCGACGGTGCGGTCGCGTTGGATCTCGCGCGCGGGATCCGGGACCTCGCCGACGTGTGGACCCAGGTCGAAACCCAACGCGCCATGCGTACCTTCCTCGTCGAACCGGACGGAAAGGCCGCGCGACCGCTACCCCTCGTCACCCGATGAGTGGCAGCGGATTGTCGTTCGCCGCGGTCGACGTCGAGACTGCCAACTCCGATCGTGGCAGCATCTGCGCGATCGGTGTCGCGGTCGCGCGTGACGGCATGATCGTGGACACCTTCAGTTGGCTGTGTCGTCCACCGGCGCCGGTCGAGCATTTCTCCGCGTTCAACACCGCCATCCACGGCATCACCGCCGATGCGGTCGCGGGTGCGCCGCGGTTCGGAGACGTGTGGCCGCAGGTCCTCGCTGCGATCGGGGAGCTGCCGCTCGTCGCCCACAACGCCGGCTTCGACACCGGTGCCGTGCGCACGGCGTGCGATCACAGTGGGCTGCCGTGGCCGACCGTGCGTTTCGGTTGCACGATGGTGTGGGCGCGCCGGCACCTGGATCTGATCTCCTACCGGCTGCCGATCGTCTGCGATGCCCTGGGTGTGGAGCTGACCACCCACCACGACGCCGGTGCCGATGCGGTCGCCGCCGCCGGAATCGCTCTCGCGCTGGCTTCGCGGACCGGCACCGGCAGCCTCGACGAACTCGCCGAGGTGTTGGGAACCCGGATCGGCCGGATCACCGAATCCGGGTGGGACGGATGCCGCAGCCGGGCCACCGGCGGGAACGACCGGGTGGTCGGTCCCGAC